>NZ_BCBP01000071.1:0-34387 GCF_001753955.1 Pseudomonas sp. NBRC 111139 | reverse complement strand
TTAGAGCAGCTTTTATTGAATCGTGGGCAGTGCGGTTTGCCATCGGTTGAGAGGCAACCCAGCGACGAAAGACCGATTTCCGTAGCTCCCTGGTATGTGTCAAAGCTGAAAGACATGCTGTGTCCCTAATTCCTATCTAGTCCGTTGATTGGCGATGCGGGACAAATTATAGGGACGTGTTGTTATGAGGGTCAACAAATCGGCGCCAGAAAAGTTCCCTAAAAAGTGCGGTTTAATGCGTGCAAAATTTGGTCTGCACGATTTTTCGTATGCAAAAATGCAGCTCAGGCCTTGGGTGGGTGAAGTGTAATCTATTTGATGAATAAAAAAACCAGCGCCTTAAATAAGGCGCTGGTTTATGTGATGCAGTTAAAGAAAGACGTCTCCATCAGGAACAATGAGAATGTCTTCTAACGTGTCTACTATGCGGGTTTGATCTTCGAACAGGTCGCCCATGGATCCAATAGTAGGAGCTACATTTTCCGGGATCAGTTGCTTGACCCTTTTGGCTACGAGTGCACATTGCACGGGTTTTGGCCGCTGTTTACTGGTGGGTGGACTGATGCCGTTTCCTTGAGGAAGATTCTTGAGATGTGCATCGTTTCTTCTTTTAGGTGGGTGCGGAATGTCGCTAAGGTCATACGCCTTCGGCGTATCCCGCTTGCCTTTAGTCTGTCCTGTACGTTCGTGGTCGTATGTCCGTTTTGGTTTAAATGAAGCATTGTCACTTTTGGTATGAATAACCGGCCAATATGTGAAGCTTCCTGTTTTCCACCAAGCAATCACTGGTACACATATAACAAACGTCAATGTGAATAGCGCTAGCTTATGCGATGCACCCGTAGCCGCCACCAACGCGGTGTAGATACAAACTACTACAAGCCACGCGGATACATGCCTATTGATACGTTTCATTTGGTCTCCCAGGTTCGCTTTATGAGAGGGGATGCCGCACACGCCTGTGCAAAACAGGCAAAAAAAACCCCCGTTTCCGGGGGGTGTAGCGTTAGAAGATGAACTCCTTCCTCAAGGTTTGTACCGCTGGTTTAGGTGCTGGCTGTCCAGTTTGCACGGTGGGGGATACCGATTGAGGCAAAGTCGCCGCCGGCAAGTTAGGCATCGTCAGGGGTGCATTGAACTGATCACGAACAGTCACATGTTCTACAGAGGGTTTCCTGTAGACATCGATTTGGCTTTCAGTCAGGTCTACGCCGTGTGCTTTGAGCAAGGCGCGCCAGTCGACAGATCCTTTACGTGTGGAAAGGTGAACAGAGACACCTTCACTTTCATGTCGCTTGCGGCCTGGCGGCATCTGAGAGAGCAGCACAGCTCGGGCTGCTTCCTCTCGCGCTGTGGCTTCCTGAAATTGCCGGTTTGACAGCCGCCAGGCGGCCGCTGCGGCTTCCCATTCATCTGTACTCCATTTGCCTGTTTGGAGCCGGTGCCAGAAGTCGAGCTCGCCTTTAAGTATTTGATCGATCCGCTTCTGGTTACGCGGGACTTTGAGCAGCACGCCTTTAGACCCATCGAATGAGTAGTAGTGGGCGAAGCTGGCTTCAGCAACAAAGATCTGGTGCTGAACCTGGTCCACATACTCCGGTGGGACGATTCCTTTGAGAGCAAGCCCATGAGCTGTATCCCCTGGACATTTGATCTCGACCGGTATCCCCAGAAAGGGATTGAACCCGTCTAGCGATGCCCTGATAAATGGGATCGAGTCACTCTCGGCAATGATGGGCGTAACCGTGGTACCGGTGTGCTTTTCATAAGCCGCCCTAGCTATGGGTTCCAGCTGATGACCCCTGGCTCGAATACGATCGACGTAGGGGTTTGGCGGCGGGGGAGGCCCGATGCCCAGGCGGAGTCTGAAAAGCTCATATGAACTGCGGAATTTTGACGTGCCCATGATCTGGGGCGCCTCGCTAGCTCCGATTCCCTCACGACGCCATGCAAACCAAGCAGCGGAGTTTTGCTGAGCAGCTGGACCCGTGATGATGCGCATTGCCATATCGCAATCTCCTCTAAAAGTGACCTGCACCGGAACAGTGGAAGGCCTGATAACGGGAGATGCGTAACGTTCTTGCAGAAACTAGATGCCTTGGACTGGCGTCAGTGAGAGGGGGATTTAAGTAAGGAAGGTCTGAGGAGAAGGGACTGGAGCAATGGTGCTAACCTTGAAGACCGGCTGCTAGGCAGCCGGTAGCGTACAACAGCGGTGTTACTCGCCGATCCTCATCGTGCGGGGAAGGCCCAGCATGGCGTTCTGCATACGGAGATCATTCAGCGAGATCGAGGGGTCTGAAGTCGCTGCAGCTGAACTGGCGCAACCCCGGCCGGTTAAGCAAACCGTGTGAATCACCAGGTTCGTCCCCGCGAGCTTGTCGACGTTCTGGCCGCTGGTGGTCTGTGCTGCATCGGATGCTGCGGTTAGGCCTGAGGCGACGTTGTTCCCAACCATCCCAGAGTCGGTGCAATTGTTCAGCAGTGAGCAGGTCGCGAGGGATACAGCCAGAGAGGCACCCGTGGCAACAGCATTGCCCACTGCTGTGTGAGCTTCCTTGTACTGTGAGGCTGGGCCCGCATAGACCTCGCTGATTGTGTACGTGACCTTGGCATCACCCGCAGTCTGGTTGTAGCCAGCTTTCTTGAGAGCGTCATTCACATACGCTGTCATGTCACCAAGGGCGGCGTCCTCGGTCACGGCCTTGACAGGCACACCCTCTACCAGGCGCCCGTTGATCTGTGCTGCTTGAACGCGCACCGGGCCTTTCTCAACGGTGATTGGCTTCGCTGCACAACCAGGTAAGGCGATGATGACGCAGGTGGCAGCTAATGCCGCGATTGCTTTATGGATCACGTGAGCCTCAGGGGGTTGAATAACATGTAACTATAATACTGATGGGTGGCCATGGAGGCTAGTGGCAAAATGCTCATGCAGATGGGGCCGGGGCTGCCGGCGGCGCAAATAGCCATCTGCGTTAGTTGCGAATCGCTGCACCGCTAGTCGTCTCAACGAGCTGCAGGAGGGGGATCGGCTAAAATTTCTGGTAGTGCGGAGAGGTAGAGTAGGCCATGAACAATAACGTCTTCCACAGCGCCACCATCAGGGGTCAGCTTTTCGAGGCCTCAATGATTTACGAAGGCCCCTGGATTTCATTAATCACCCCACGGTCGGCCGTCCATGATGGTGTGCACCTCGGGGTGTGCAACATCGTTCAGTTCGATCCTACTAGCTATAGGTGCCATGGGTTTGGGTGGTACATCGTCAAATATCGCAGTGAAGCTCGGGTATTTCTCAGGGGGTTCACTATTGACGATGCCCGTGCCTTATCGGATGAGTTCGGGATCAAGTTGCTGGACCACGGGGGCTGGGACAGTCGAACGCTTTTTTATCGCAGCAAGGCTTGGGAGGGATTGAGAGCCTGGGTGAGATCGCATCCGAGAATTGCGAAGCGTTATGCAGCTGGTACTAACCCTTACCTTTCAGATTGGTATCTCAGAGCTACTAGCGAAGAAATGGTGCCATTGCCGCTAGGGTAGAGCCAAGATGGTAGTGGCGTGTGCGATCCTCATCTCGTGGCCCCGGCTCCCAGCCGCTCGCCCCCTCACATGTTTTTACCGAGGTTGCAATGGACAAATCGGAAATGAGCAGGCTTTTGGAGCTTCAAGTGCAAGAGAAGCTGAGGGATGGCTATTCAATAACCACCTATGCGATGGACGCAGCTGGTCGGGATCGTGTGAGGTGTGGGATTAAGACCAAAGGTCATTCCCTTCCCAACGAGAATCATGCGGCGGAGGACTGGCAGGAGTACATCGGTAAACTGGAGACGGGGGCGTACAAATCGGTAGTGAGGACAAAAGTGATCGAGACGGGCGACTCTCCAAACATCGATCAGTCTGCCGGCGGCAGTGGTACGGTGGGTCTGTGGAAGGCCCGACGTCACTGAGACAGTGGAGGCTAATACGCCTCTAGACGTAAGGGCTAACAAAGGCGCCCGCGGCGAAAAAAAACTGGGCCTTTGATATACAAAGAGCCCAGTCCTGGTAACCACAGCTGCCGCGGCGCTGTAGGTGGAGAATCCACCGTTACCAAGACTGAGCTCACCTCTTTATCGCCATTAGGATAGTCGACAGCAGTACGACGTCCTGCTTGGCTAGCTTGCGAATCCCCACCAGTTGCACCTGGCTGCTATGTGAAGGACATACGTCCGGGGAAGTCATTTGCGCTGCTCACGTAGTGGTGAGCGACCTGAGGGATAACCGCTTCGACCTAATCGTCCAGCTGTGTTGTCAGTTCCTGGGAGAAGCCCGGACTCGACTATTGTCTGATCTCAAAACTGGCGGTGCATCACCGAGTCGAGAACACAGAGGCAAACACAGGGGATGCATTAGGGAGCGGAGATATCAGGCGGTATGTGGGTAGTGCGCTAACCCGTTACCGTGTTGCTGACTACAAAGGAGGCTTCGCGACCTCGGACCTGACTGGCTTCTCCAGTGGGAGTATCCGTTAACTTTGCCTCAGGTAATGTTCAACATGGGCTGATAAACACCATTTCTATAATCGAGTAGGAGGCGGTTTCACAACCGCCGTCCTCTCACACCACCGTACGTACGGTTCCGTATACGGTATGCGTACGGCCAAGTCATCTACCCAGCCCTGCAAAGCCAAGACATGGTGTGCACTTACATTTAAGTGGGCACCAGTTCTAGCCTTTTAAGCGGGTATTTCATGCAGCCAACACGCCGTTCCTATTCCAAATCCTTCAAAGCTCAGGTCATTCAAGAGTGTGCCCAGCCCGGTGCTTCGATTGCCAGCATCGCACTCAGCCATAACCTCAACGCAAACCTCGTCCACAAATGGATTCGCCTGCAAGCGCAGAAAAGCACGGCGCTGCAACCTGCATTTATTCCGTTACCCGTGCCGCTGGCAGGGGCGAAATCCCACACATCATCATCGAATATTTGCGTTGAAATACAGCACCCGCGTGGCACCGTCACAGTGAACTGGCCCACTGAAAATGCTGCTGCCTGCGCGACCTTTCTTCGAGACCTTCTGCGATGATTCGCATCGACTCCATCTGGCTCGCCACCGAGCCGATGGACATGCGCGCTGGTACCGAAACGGCATTAGCCAAGGTGATTGCGGTGTTCGGTGCGGCGCAGCCGCACTGTGCTTATCTTTTCGCCAACCGCCGCGCCAATCGCATGAAAGTGCTGGTGCATGACGGCTTCGGCATATGGCTGGCGGCGCGCCGGTTGAGCCAGGGCAAGTTCCACTGGCCAAGCATTCGTCATGGCTCTGAAATGCAGTTGGACACCGAGCAACTCCAAGCCTTGGTATTGGGCCTGCCATGGCAACGAGCAGGTTCCGGCGGCTCGATCACACTGCTTTAACGGCTGCCATTAGCCTATCGGTCTATCGCCGCGAAGCGCCTGCTCTGGCAAAATTCGGCGCATGACTTCTTCTCCCAATCTCGACCAAATGACTCCCGACCAACTGCGTGCCTTAGCTGCGCAATTGCTCTCGCAAGTCGAAACAATGGGTAAGACGGTCGAAACCATGGGCAAGAAGATCAACCGCGATCAGACGGTGATCGAGAAGCTGACCTTCGAAATTGCGCAGCTCAAGCGCTTGAAATTTGCCAAGCGCAGCGAGCAGATGAATCCTGAGCAGGCCAGTTTGCTCGATGACCTGATCGATACAGATATCGCAGCGATTGAAGCAGAGCTTCAGGCCTTGCAAACAGTGCCAGCGGCGACCGAGAAAAAGCAGAAGCCCAAGCGCACTGCATTGCCGGCTGAGTTTCCACGCACACTGATCCATCACGAACCTGACAACACTCACTGCCCATGCGGCTGCGCGCTGAAACGCATCGGTGAAGATGTCAGTGAGAAGTTGGATTACACACCGGGCGTGTTCACCGTCGAGCGTCATGTACGTGGCAAATGGGTCTGCGATGACTGCGAAACGCTTATCCAGGCACCGGTTCCGGCTCAGATCATCGACAAGGGCATCCCAACCGCTGGGCTGCTGGCCCACGTCATGATTGCCAAGTTTGCTGACCATTTACCGCTTTACCGTCAGGAATCGATCTTCGGTCGAGCGGGCCTGGCGATTCCACGCTCAACCTTGGCCGAATGGGTTGGCGTGACTGGGGTTCAGTTGCAGCCGCTGGTCGATGCGCTGCGCGAAGTGGTACTCGGGCAGCAGATTATTCATGCCGATGAAACACCCGTGCAAATGCTCATGCCGGGAACAAAGAAAACCCACCGTTCCTATGTTTGGGCCTACGCCACCAGCCAGTTCTCGGATGTGGCAGCGGTGGTTTATGACTTCAGCCCCAGCCGTGCCGGAGAGCATGCTCGCAACTTCCTGCAAGGCTGGAGGGGCAAGCTGGTCTGTGACGATTTTGGCGGTTACAAAGCCAGCTTCGAACTCGGCGTGACCGAAATCGGCTGCATGGCCCATGCACGGCGCAAATTCTTCGAGCTGCACGCTACGAATAAAAGCACGCTTGCTGAGCAAGCCCTGCGCTATATCCAGTTGTTGTACGAAATCGAGAGCGAAGTCCGCGATCTGGAGCCGGATTTACGGCGGCGAATACGGAAAGAAAAAGCCGTCCCGGTAATGGACATGCTACATGTCTGGATGAGCGCCCAGCGCGACCTTGTGCCCGAAGGCTCAGCCATCAGCAAAGCACTCGATTACAGCCTGAAACGCTGGGCAGCGCTGTCGCGCTACCTCGATGACGGGGCTGTACCCATAGACAACAATTGGGCAGAGAACCAGATCCGACCATGGGCTCTTGGACGCAAGAACTGGCTCTTCGCAGGGTCGCTACGCAGCGGAAAGCGGGCGGCGGCGATCATGAGTTTGATCCAGTCTGCGCGGCTCAACGGTCATGATCCGTATGCCTATTTGAAGGACGTGCTCACACGCCTGCCGACGCAGCGGGCGAGTGAAATCGATCATTTGCTGCCGCATATTTGGCAACCGGTCTAATTGCGTAAGACGTGATGCTCGGATGCAAACGTTCAGTTGCGCCCAGTAAGCAGCGATGATGTCATATTGGACAAGCACGCTTATCGTGAGAAATTGGAACAGCCTTACGAGGTTGTGCCCGATACAGTTACATCAGAGCTCTTCCTTTGCCTCGGCGAACTGGCGCACGGCGTCGACTACTTGCCGTGCTCCGCTCTGAATTTCCTCTATCACAAAGCCGGCTTGGCTGACCAAATCGACGCCTTGATCGACCTTTTGGCGACTAGCCTGCATGCTCTCCACAGCATCCTGCGCTAGTTCATGGTTGCGCTTCACAACATCGACGATTTCCACGGTGGCCTGCGCCGTGCGGGCTGCAAGGTTTCGTACTTCATCGGCGACCACCGCAAAACCTCGGCCTTGTTCACCCGCCCTTGCAGCTTCGATAGCAGCATTTAGAGCAAGTAGGTTGGTCTGCTCGGCGATACCTCGGATGGTCTGCACGATGCTGCGGATCATCTCTGACTGCTGATTGACTGCAGTGATGCCTTCAGCCGCTCGTGAGAGCTCGGCTGCTATGCCTTGTACCACCTCGACCGTTTCACTAATGACCTCGGCACCATGGCGAGCGCTTCTGTCCGTCTGCTGGGATATATTGTAGGCGAACGTGGCTGCATCGGATTCTGCCTGCTGCTGGCGCACTTGGGACGTAATATCACGGGCAAACTTAACTACTTTGTAAAGCCGGCCACTGGCATCGAATACCGGGTTGTAGGTTGCGCTCAGCCAGACGGTATCGCCATGCCGGTTGAGTCGCTGGAAGCGTCCAGAGAAGAACTCACCACGGTTCAGTCGCTCCCAGAAATCGCGGTATTCAGGAGAGTCCGCTTCACCTCGTGTGCAGAACATGCGGTGGTGCTTTCCCCGAATCTCATCCAGGCGATAGCCCATGGCCTGCTCGAAGTTTTCGTTGGCGTCGAGAACCTCACCTTTCAAGTTAAAGGAAATCGCAGCCATCGAGCGACTGATGGCCTGAACCATGCTGCTCTGCTCCTGCTCACGGATCACCTGAGTAGTAATGTCGGTGGCCAGCTTCAGCACGCCTTCGACGCGACCATCGGCGCCTCGGATAGGGTTGTAGCTGGCTTCGAGCCAGACCTCCAGGCCTTGCTTATTACGCCTCAGGAAACGTTCACGTATGTACTCGCCACCAGCCAGGCGCTGCCAGAACTTACGATAGTCGGCACTCGCCTGGTAATCAGGAAAACAGAAAATACGATGGTGCTGTCCGACGATCTCCTCCAGTCGGTAGCCCATGGTGGTAAGAAGGTTCTCATTGGCACCTATGATGGTGCCATCGGGTTTAAATTCAATTGTTGCCGTCGAACGGTCAACGGCCACGGCCCTTGCTTCTGCGGCCTGAAGCTTTTGCAGAGCCTCAGCCAAGGTCTGCTTGATTGCCTTGTTGAACATTGATTAGCCTTAGAGTGAATTTTACTATCGGACGAATGAGGAGAAGCCGTAAATCCCAATTCGAATGTTTAACTGATGCTTAAATCAGGTGATGTAGCGGGTCTGCAAATTGCACCAGCAAGCACCAACTTGAATCTATGGCTTGTGCAGTATCACGCTAGAGTCTTGGTCGCGCTTAAGCTTTCCAGCATCCTCTCTGCGCTCATCGGCTTGCCCAGCAGGTAACCTTGCAAAATGTCGCAACCCAACTCGGTAAGCATCTGTTGTTGTTCAGCGGTTTCCACACCCTCTGCAACGATCCTCAGCCCCAGCGTTTTACCGAGCGCTACTATGGCCGAAACGATAGCCGCGTCATCGTTACACTTAGCCAGCTCGGTGATAAAACCTCGGTCGATCTTCAGTTCGTTGGCTGGTAGGCGCTTAAGATAAAGCAGGCTGGAATAACCGGTACCAAAGTCGTCGATGGAGATATTCACGCCCAATGCTGCCAATTGATCAAGAACAATCAAAGCAGCTTCAGCGTCCCGCATCGCCGTAGATTCGGTAACTTCCAGTGTCAGGAAACGGGGGGGCAGGCCACTGCTTTGCAGGGCATTGCGCACGACATCAACGAGCTTTGCATGGGCCAGTTGTACCGTCGAAATGTTGACCGCAATACTCCATTCGTCTTTACCTTCGCCTAACGCTTGCCATTCGGCCATCTGCCGGCACGCCTCATGGATTACCCAGCTACCGATTGGCACGATCAATCCAGTACGCTCTGCCAAGGGCAGGAAACGGACGGGCGGCACCAAGCCCAAACCTGGCTTGTTCCAACGCAGTAAAGCTTCAACGCCGATCATAGGGCCATTTGGGGCGAGCATCTTCGGCTGGAAGTGCAGGATAAATTCATTCCGATCCAGTGCGCACCGCAGATCCTGTTGCATTTCCAACTGCAGGTGAGCGTTAACGTTCATAGCTTTTTCAAAGAAGCAGTAGCCATCGCGGCCCTGCTCCTTGGCGTGGTACATAGCCGCATCGGCATTGACCATCAGCTCATGCTCGGTTAGGCCATTTTCTGGGAATATAGCGATACCGATGCTAGCGGACACATGCACTGTCTGCCGCCCAAGTACGTAAGGTAATCGAATATTTTCCACCAAGCGTTGCGCCAACATCGCAGCGTCTTCAGGTTCGCCGGGATCGATAAGCAGAACGAACTCGTCGCCTCCGAGGCGAGCCACCGTATCTTCGCCGCGTTTGGCGTCGTTGATTCGCTTTGCTACTTGCAGAAGCAACTGGTCGCCAGTGTGATGACCGTAAGTATCGTTAACAGCTTTGAAACCATCCAGATCCATGAAGAGTACGGCAAAGTGGCTCTTCTGCCTGATGGCTTTATGAATCGCTTGCTGAAGACGGTCGTTTAGGAGGATACGGTTAGGGAGGCGAGTAAGATTGTCGTGAAGAGCTAGCTGCACCAGTTCACTGTTTGCGAGGTCAAGGGAGCTGGCAAGTATGCTGGTGCGGACGTCAAGCATTGATACGATCAAGGCAATAGCGCAGACAGCCAGCGTGATCAGAATCACCAAAACCATTAGCCAGTTGCTATCAATGCCTGCATTGACCGCTCCGCACACGCTCCCGATAGGAAATTGGGCAGCCGCCATTCCGGTATAGTGCATTCCAACAATGGCACACCCCATAATTAACGAGGCGCCGATGCGTGTACGATTGATGTACTGACCTTCGCCACGCATGCGGAAAGCGATCCACAAAGCCACGCCCGAAGCAAGGATAGCAATCAGCACCGATAGCGCGAACAACGACGGAACGTATTCCACTACAGGATTCATCAGCAGCGCCGCCATTCCAACGTAGTGCATGGATGCAATTCCGATACCCATGAGCACCGCACCAAGCAGCAAACGCGGCAGTGGCATTTCCGTCTGGCATGCTAGCCACAAAGCAAAGGCGGAGGAGGCGATGGCGATCAACAACGATAAGCCAGTCAGCGTCAGGTCGTAACCCAGCTCGATGGGCAGTTGGAAGGCCAACATGCCAATAAAATGCATCGACCAGAGGCCCGTGCCCATGGCGGAAGATCCACCGGCAAGCCAAAGTGCCGATGCTTTGCCTTCGGTACGGGTGACTCGACCAGTCATGTCCAGCGCGGTATAAGACGCCAGGATCGCTACGGCGAAGGAAAACAGCACATACACGCTGTTATAGCTGCTTACTAGCATTGAAACCCCGAAGGTTGAATTTGGCTCCTCTGGGCCATCGGCGGCACGAGCAGTTTCTGAAGAGTACGCTTCATCCTATCGTCAAAAATTTTACAAAAAAAAGCGTCATGCCAGCCTTGCGACTTCCACGGGCACGCTTACGGCTGAATGCGATGCTGGCAATTGTAGTGCCGTGCTGGGCACCCATATTGAATGACCTGGGCTTTGAAGGCCTTGGAATAGGAACCGAGTGTTGGCTGCATGAAATACCCGTTTAAAGGCTAGATCTGGTGCTCACTTAAATTTGAGTGCACTCGATGTCTTGGCTTTGCGGGGCTGGGTAGATGACATGGCCGGACGGTTACCGTATACGGCGGTTCAGGTTATGCGATTAAGCCGGTTTATCGTATCCAGTATTGAGACCAGCCCGAGTCGATCCCACAGCTTCTTCGGTAGCGCCTGATTCATATGTGACGCTCCCGAGTTCCACCATGGGCCTCGGCCATTGACCGCCGATTTCCACGCCCGCGCCTCGTCGATTCCCAAACGCATCAGGTTGCGCGCCCTCGTAGAGGGCCGCTTCCATTGACGCCATATGACGCAACGAAGTTTGTGACGCACCCAGCCATCAAGCTCCTCAAGTGGCCGCTTGCTCTGACTCAGCTTGAAGTAGCCAGCCCAACCACGCAGCACGGGAGTCATTTGCTCAACGATAAATCTCATTGAGCGGGCCCGTATCCGACGCAAGAGTTCCCTGAGTCGGTCGCGCAGGCGGTGCAGGCTTATGCTCGCTACCCTCAGCTTCGGCTGTTTATGCCAGCTCATCCCATAACCCAAGTAATCACAGGCCCAAGGCCGTGCCACACGGCTCTTTTCCCGATTCAGTGTCAGTTTCAGGCGCTGGATCAGGAAACGCTCAACACTGGCCATGACCCGTTCGCCTGCACGATGACTACGCACATAAATGTTCGCATCGTCGGCATAGCGCACGAAGCGATGGCCCCGCCGTTCCAGTTCGCGATCGAGTTCGTTGAGCAGGATGTTCGACAGCAACGGCGAGAGCGGGCCGCCTTGCGGCGTCCCTTCCTGCCGTCGGCTGACGAGTCCACCTGACATCGTTCCCGCTTCAAGATAACGACGGATCAGCGTAAGAACGCGTTTGTCCTCGATCTGACGCGCAACATGGGCCATCAGGACATCGTGATTCACCCGATCAAAGAACTTCTCCAGATCGAGTTCCACGCACCAACGGTGACCCGCCACCACATGGCCGCGGGCGGTTTCGATGGCTTGGTGAGCGCTTCTGCCCGGACGAAAGCCGTAGCTGTAGTCCGAAAACAAGGGGTCGAAGATCGGCGTGAGCTGTTGCAGCAAAGCCTGCTGGATCAGGCGATCCACGACGCAGGGAATACCCAGCTGCCGTGTTCCGCCTTTGGATTTGGGGATGTCGACGGCGCGTACACCTTGCGGGTGATATTCGCCAGCCAGCAACCGAGTCTTGAGGATCGGCCAATACTGTTTCACGTAGCCTGCCAATTGGTCGACCGTCATGCCATCGGCACCCGGTGCACCCTTGTTGCTGACTACGCGTTGATACGCACGCTTGAGGTTGGCGGGTGCAAGCACCCGCTCCATCAGCGTGTCCGGCTCCGCGTTCGTCCACGCCACAGACGCCGCCGATGTCTGCGCACTGACAGCCGCAAGCCCAGGATTCTGTCCCGGACTTGGGGTTACAGTTCTCTTGCGGAGAAATTTCTGCTTTTCCGACATTCGACGAGACTCTGACGCCTACTGGCGGCATAACCTGTTCGGCCCTTGGTGGCATGGTTATTTGCCACTTACTACGGCCTCGGCTGACTTCTGTAGGTTCATCCCGTCGCCTCTCGACGCTCGGTAGCACAGTGGCAAACCTACAGATCTCCCAGGGTAATTCGCGTGACCTTCCTGCTTATGCCTGTCGGATTTACGTCACAGCGTTCCGTGCAAGTATCGGGCTTTGACGGTTTGGGCCATCTTACCCCGCTGCGCCGCCTCTATCCGCTTCCTGTTCGTCAGGCCAGCATTTTGCCTCGGGCTTCCTTCAGATTCGCAGTCACCCGCGACACCCTTGCCTTCGGCTAACACTTCCCCTTGCCGGGTGTGTAGAGGACTTTCACCTCCAAGTCACCAGCGTGGCCACCACAGCCAAGCTGGTTGCGCTTGCGCGCAACGCGCCATGCCTGGCGCACCCAAAAAAAACCGGCCCTGAGGCCGGTCATGTAATTTGGTGCGGGTGGTCACGTGCCCCGTTTAGTCACGGTGGTGGACGCCATGAGGTCGAAGATGAACTGGGATTTCACAGTGAAAACCGGAACCGCGATGAAGGCTGCAAGCACAACGGCTAGCACGAGCGGATGCCCGATGCTGAGCAGAAGCAAGACGGACATGATCTTCAAGGTGGTGCGCAAGATGCACTGCCAGATGGATAGGTTGCCGTTGAGCGAGATCGTCCTGACACGGAACAACAGCTTGCCGGCCGTCGTGCCACGCCAAGTCCTGGTCAGTGTCGCTTCGTAGATCAACCACACCAAAGGCAACAGAACAAGGAAGTAAGGTGCCAGGCTGAGTGCTGCCCCCTCAGTCCAGCTCAGGCCGGGGGTAGCAACGTCGAATGGGCCCGACGTATCGACATGGGCATTATGAGCCATGACTAAAGCCAGTAGTGCTAGCGATCCACCCAGTACCAGCGATACCAAAACAAAATCTGTCGTGGTTGCCGCTATGCGCTGAGCGACGTTCAGCAGTTTGGAGCCAATTTTCATCGTTCACCTGATTGCTTGTGGAGGACTAGAACATGTTGCCCATCGCATCGAGTGCTGCCATTTGCGAGTTTGTGGGTTCGGCCGTGGTCGGATCTTGAGAGTCATGCGATGGGCTGGCCTCATCAAGGGCACCTGCGCTTGAGAGCAGCTGCGGCTGTTGGTCGATCAACGAGTCCCGAGCATCCATACCGTAGTCAGGTGGGGTGGCGACAGGGACAGACAGTGCATGAGCCTCGACAGCACCTGTGTGCAAGGGAGCACCACTCTGGGTGCCCACCGGCTCAGGTTGCAGGGGAGGGCGAACCTCCTCGACAACCAGGGCCGGCTCCATCGGTTCAGCGGGAGCTAGGGGCCCTGAGGGCGGCGCGACTGCCGGAGCTTTTACAGCCCCTGGTTTTGCGGTGATCTCTCGCTGCCGTGGTACCCGTTTCTTTCGGCTCGGTGGAGCTGCACTTTCACGCTTGGATTGGCGGCCCGTCGCAATCATTCCCCCCGGGCCAGCAAGAGCGTTATTCAGAGCTTCGTCTAGGGTGCCGGCCTCACTGTGGCTCAAAAACCACTGATAAAAGACTCCCCTGATAAGAGGCGTGTCTTTACCGTATGGCAGTTCGGACATGAACTCCAGCAAACCTGGGCAAACGTCTTCTGGGATATTCAGATTTATTTTGCGCTCAGTTTCATTAGGGTCATATACACGAATTAACTTAGCCATTTACAGCAGACACCCTTTTTGCATTCGCGTTTACGATGCTCCGGATGATTTGTCCAAGGGCATAGCGAGCAAAACCGTCAGCAACAGCCCAGCGAGGATTTTTTACAAGAATGCTGTGTTGCCATACATCTTTGGCGCGAGCATAGATCGCCTCGGCGCTTCCACCCGCAACTAAAATCCCATTGAGGGAACGAGCATCATCGGAAAACAACGAGTTACCTTTAGAGATAACCTCCTGAACCACATGCTGTTGAGCTTCGGTCACTTGCTCTTGAATGTTTACCTCCTGACCGTACTGGAAAAGACATTTGGTGCTGAACGATTCCTCACACTCCACCAGGCTTGCTTGAATCTCGCGCTTGCCTAGGATGCGGCGCAACTGCTCTGCAGCAGCACTCATTCCTGCGCAGGAGTCAGCGCCCCGTTCAATATATTGACCTTCCCTCATCAAAAGAAAGTCAGTCGAGTAATGCCCACCCTCGATGACGCCATAGGATTTAGGCCTTCCGTTAGCACCATTGATCAGATTTTCAATGGGCATGCCCGACTGATCAAGGATGTAGTCGCAGTAAGCGCCCATTGGCTGAGGAAGTGCTTTCAACTCGACAGTTTTAGGGAGTGCTTTCCGAGTGCGCTCGACCAGACTGTCCTTACGAGAGCCGAACAACTTAGACGGGGTACCGATAATTACAAATGCCTCCTCAATACCTTGAACTCCCTTAGCACGTAACCTGGTGAAAGCCGACTGAATAAGCGCCAGATATTCAGCGGTATCCGTCCAGTTGTCGTTCAACCCGATAGAGGAGGTGAGGTTGCCCTGGAGGCGAGCGGTATCGCCAGTGAAGTATGCCTTGCCATCGACAATTTCGGTCTCGGCCTGGGCGCGAGCCGCAGTCGTCGGGTCGGTGAGTTCGACAGCTGGAACCGCCAGAGTGGGGTACATGATATCCGTTCGTTTGCCGTCGTGGTAAGCGACGACTTTAATGGCACTACGACCCGCATCCAAACCGATTGCTACGCGACCTTTCATGAAAAAAACCTATATAAACCAGTAACTTAGAAGGGTTAACGATGCGCACTGTGCAGTGTGCAGTGCCTACAGTGCAGTGCGATGTAGCTACTGTGCTGTATGCATTGATGTGAGTCTAAGATACATAACACGTATTGACAATACTGGATGGTGACAAAGAAAATTCGCCGGAACGCGCCCCCTCGGCGCGGCTATACACAACCCCCCGGCGAACGCTTAAACAATGGCTATACACAACCCCCCCTCCATCGACGATTTCGAAGAGCTTCGGCGCAAAGGCAAGGAGTCGGTCGACACCGCTGTCGACTACCTGATTCGCATCGATCAGCTCCTGGTCCGCATGGGTGAATTGCTCTACGTCATGCAGCCGTTCCAGACGGGGCGCATAGGGATCGACTTCAACCAGCACCGGGGCCAATCGCGACCATTCGTGCGGGTCTATCGAAAGCTCAAGGCCGGCAAGGGGAAATGGATGTCCACGAACGTGAGCCACAAAGGCCTCACGAAGAGAGTGAAGCGAGCCCGAGAATTCGAGCCCAATCACAAGCTTGTTCTGAGCCTGTGCGAAAGGGTTTCCAAACTCTTTGACCTCAGAGCCGAAATGCACGAGCGGGTACGAAATATGAGCCATGGCGTAAAGCTGACGCTCAAGGCCAGAGAAGATGATCTGGCATCTCTTGAGTCTCTGGTGGGCAGCATGCTGGACCAGGTGGAAACGAAGTTCGAAGGAGAGATCGACGTGGATGAGTAATCGCTAATCAGTTTCGCGAAGGCCTTGTCGATCAACGTCGGCAGGGCTTTTTTTTCGTGGCTGAGGGCGACCAGAAACTATTCGGTGACAGGCCAAGTATGAACCGGGCTATGGGCAAAGCGGACTAGAAGCGAACCGGTGTTACGCGATGTGTGACTCTGCGGCTTTGGCGAAGCTAACTAGAAGCTGACCGGTGTTATGCGCAGTGGGATCCTGCGGCTTCGGTAAAGCGGACAAGAAGCCTACCGGTGATTTGGCGAAGTGTTATCCGGGCTCTTGCTGAGCGTAGTGTGATCCGGCCGCTGAGAATTGCTTTTGCATTCGGTGGTGAGCTGACTTTTATCTGGGCCTGGCGGTGTTTGAACCGAACTGCCTCGCGCCCGCTCCCTTAATCTAATTTAATTCTCTTCATTCATTTTCTCTTATTCCGGTTGCACCATCGGCCTCATTCTGGCGCCGGCACTTGTGTCGGATTCTCTTTTTCCGCTGCTCGTTGTGCCACCCCTCGTTTTGCAAGTTTGGTTTGGGTGCCTGTCGTGGGGCTGGCCGTTGTGGATCTGCCAGTTCTTTCTGTGCCGCTTGTGCCTCTGCACCCGCCGGCTCCCTTCTGCTGATGACGTATTGGGTTCATTCTTCTTCTGTGGATTCTCTTTTCTCTCTTCTCTTCTTCATCTCCATTATTTCACTGCGACTTCTACGTCGTCTGCTGTGCGTGAGAGCATGAGTGGTGGGATCCTATTGTTCTCGCACCAGTTCTAGATGTTGAATTGTGCCATCGCTAGTTTGGGGTTTCGTTGTTGCGCTGCCGCATTGGCATTTCATTGTGCTGGCGCTTGTTCTGCTGCCGCAGGTTTGGCGCTTTTTCTCCTGCCGACAGCATAACCATTTGTGCCTTTCGCTACGCACCTCGGCCGGCGCTCAACCGTCAGTCCCTGCGGGTTGCGTCAAGCGAAACAGGCCACCGGCAGTCGGTGGCGACCCCAAGAAGGATCTGACGGGGGAGGAGAGCGACGGGCTGAGAAGGATGCGACGGGGGGAGGAGAGAGGCTGGCTGTGCAGGGGCTCGATGCTGGTCCTGCAGCTGGCCTCCGATGATCGGTCGCGGTCGGTGGTGGGCGGTGTGAGACCTGTTGCTGCGGTTTGCGATCCTGGCGTGGCCGGCAGAGTGCGATGCCCGGCGGCCGGTGGTGGGTGAAGCTGGATCTGTGCTGGCGGTGCTCGATCCGGCTCGCAGCGTGTGATGCTTGGCTGGCGGTGGGTGGTATGTGACCTGCCTGGCGAGGCCGACCCTGCTGCTCTCCTGGTGCCGCTTGTGACCGGGCAGGCGGGTATTGACGATTGGCTGGCAGTAGTCAGCACCTGGTGCCGAGTGGTGGTGCTTGGTCGGATTCGTCTCAGCTCAGGGTGCTTGGAGCCGCTTTTCTCTGTTCGGTGTCTCGTGGGTGGGAAGCACTTCATTGCCTCCATGATTCTCAGCTCATTGCATGCGTGCATGCCCCTAGGCGATTGCGGCCCGGGGTATCTCTGCCAGCGAGCGCCTCCCTTTTGGTTGCTGGGCGGCGTATCGGCGCCGACGGGGCCGGCTTTTATGGCTGCGCTTAAGCATAAATGGTTGTGCTGCGGCTTTCCGCTTTTGTCTCTCCTAGGGCATAAATGGTTGTGCTGGCGGCCAACGCTTTTCTCGCTACAGAGTCATAAATGGTTGTGCCTGTATTCGTAACACGTAACTATAATTTGTCTTGCATCCATACAAATCTATAGGTATTGTGGAGCCATAAATGGTTGTGCCAAGGAGCCACCGAGATGAACAAGTCCTTTGTGATGAAGCAGGTTGGGAAGGGGGCCGGGTCGATCGCTCTGGCTGCTGCAGCTTGTCTGTTTGCTGCATACGTTCGACAGGCCTTTGGTGGCTGGGCCTTCGCCGGCTCGTTACTCCTGGTGATCGCAGCCAGCATTCCGATGGTCCTGTTCTTCAACCTGTTTGCTGACCCAAACGTGAAGTTCAGCAAGAAGGAACGGCTGATGGATCAGGAAGACCCTCACTGCATCTTCAATGACAGCCTCAACATGTTCCGCAAAGACGACGATTGATTCACCACTCGCACCTCAAGGAGGCCGGCAATGGCCGCGAAAGCTTTCACCCCAAACAAAGACCAGGCTGTTGCCCTGGGCAGTACCGCCAAGCGCTTGCTGATCCGCGCCAAGGCGGGTGCTGGTAAGACCTCGCTGCTCATCAAGCACGCCCTGCAGTTCCCAACCCAGCGCCTGCTGTATGTGACCTTTGGAAAGGCCAACAAGGAGGACGCAGCTGCTCGCTTCCCTGACAACGTGACCACCAAGACCAGTCATGGGCTTGCTTGGGAAGTCGGTGGCCAGTTCAAGAAGGTTGGCAAGCAGGATGATCTCCACCCATCCCACCTGGCCAAGCAGTACGGCATCCCAATGGCGTTCGCTCGCCACCTCTACGTCACTCTGCACAACTACATGGTCTCTGCAGACCGGGAGATCCTGGCAGCGCATGTGCCGGCACAGATCGTTGGCGATGACCGTGAGAAAACAGCGGAGTGGGCGAAGGTTGTTTGGGAAGACCTGCAGCGCTTGCGCCAATGGTCTCGCGGGTGCGGCGATAGCCAAGCCGAGCGTGCTGAGTTCCTGGAAACCACTCATCTGCGAATGCCGCACGACGGCTACCTGAAACTGTGGAGCCTGGGTGACCCTGACCTGAGCCACCGTTACGACCAGATCCTTCTGGACGAGTACCAGGACACCAATCCTGTCTTTGCTGCGGTGATCCTGCGGCAGAACTGCCCGCTGCGCTTGGCCGGTGACGACTTCCAGGCAATCTTCGGTTTCCGTGGTGCCTACAACACCTTCGAACCGTCGCAGTTCGACCAGGTCGTATCGCTGAGCGAGAGCCACCGTTATGGCGCCGGCATCGCCGAGCTGGCCACCATGCTCTTGCGTGAGTTCGCCGGCGAGCAGGATCCAGTGCGCAGTTCACGCCATGAGCTGACTACCCGTTTTGCCGTCGACCGCACCAAGCCTTACGCGATCATCGGGCGCACCAATGCGAAGCTGTTCGCCAGTGCTGTCCAGCTGCTGGAAGGCCAGCGTCTTCACTTCGTGGGTGGCGTCAACGAGTACCCGTTCGACAAGCTCGTTGAAGTGCACCACCTGCGCGCCAACACGGGTGTCCGTCTGCGCGATCCTTTGCTCAGTGCGTTCCGCTCTCTCCAAGATCTGGAGGCTTATGCCAACGACACCGATGACAAAGAGATCCACGCCCTCATCAGTGTTGCCAAGCAGTATGGCGATCAAATCCCGAGCCTGGTACAGCGCATCAAGGATGCTTGCGTCAGCGACATCAACGACGCGACCGTCATTCTTTGTACTGCCCACCGCTCGAAAGGTTTGGAGTTTCCGCAGGTGGTTCTGCTGAGCGACTTCCTCAACCTGATCACCGATGCCGGCCTGCCGCTGGTGCTGGATACCCCAGAGCTGCGCCAAGAGCTCCACCTGCTGTACGTGGCGCTGACCCGTGCGATGGAATCCATTGAGGTGAATGAGCAGATCCAGGCAGTTTTGCGTTACTGCGAGACCGCTGGGGTGGTGGGTGAAGCGGTGGAACCTGTCGCGAAGCACACCGAACAAGTGGGGGGCCTATCGCTGGTTGTTAGCCCTGAACAAGAGGCCGAGACCTTTGCTGCGATCACCGGCGTGGGGGCGCTTTCCAAAGTGGCTGAGCTGGTCGGCGCCGATGCTGCCCTGCTGTTCGAGGGCGATCAGGTTGAGTCGCGCATCGAGCTGGCCATCCTGCGTCATGCGGCCCTGACTGCGGCGGCGATCGCGGGCGTAGTGGGTGTCTCCGTATCCCAGGCGGCCGATACCGTTGCGTCGATGGTGCGCCAGGGTCGCCTGCATGGTGGCCTGTTCATCGGTTGCCCAGATATCACCGGGCGCCTGGTCAGTGACCTGCACCTGGAAGTGGCCTGATGCACTACCTACTGATCGTTGCAGGGGGCGAACATGGCTGACGATTTCATCCGGATCTTCTACCGCCGGGAAGCGGGCGGAAAATCCAAGAAATCATCCGTTTCCATTGACCCGCTGATGTTCGAGATTTTCGTCAAGATCAAGGGGAGCATCGGTGAGGCCCGGGACACCCTGAGGGAATGGGCGAAGGCTGCGGATACCGAGCGTACCGATGCGAACTACCGCATGGGGAACTCTCGAATTGTGCAGCAGCGGATGTCCCAGGAAATTCTGGACATGGTCAATGAAGGCATGGCCGCTCGGGCGGTGAAAGAGACGGAAGCCGCGGGCGAGGGGAAAGGCCGGGGTTCTCGACGGGGCAAGCGGGTGGTGGGTGTCCAACCCTCGCATCAGCTGCCGGCGGTCACCGGGCATCTCTCGGAGGATCACGTCTAGCGGCGTTGCTGGCGCTCATGATCGTGCCAGGCGGGGCAGGCTTCGAATGGTTCGTTTGTGTGATTGGTCAAGTCGGCGCGCATGATTGCAGGACGGTGACTTGCTTTGGCTACGGGAGGTTTGGAGAGAGGTGTTGCACGACACGAGCGTGTCGCTAAGGGAGGATGACTCACCCTAACGGTTCCACGCCCAACGAGCAATACCCAGGGCAGGTTTGTTGATCGGCGGAGGCGCGTGCTCCTCCCGAGCTGGAAGCGAAATCACATTTACTTGACCAACATCACAGGCGGACTACACGCCATTTTTTAGCCAGTGTGCGTATTGGTACGCGTAAAGAATCTATTTAGGAGTAGGTATGTCAATTCTCAACAGCATGGATGGAGTGCTTGTTCCCGCGCTGGTGATCTGCGCCTTTGCGTATTTCGCCATTGCGATGCTGAAGCGCCGCAAAGGCTACTCGACCAAGCATTACCAGTGCATCCCCCTGCTCACCGAGCGCGAGCAGGACTTCTTCTGGCGGCTCAAGGAGGCGGTACGCGACGACCTGGTCATCGCGCCCCAGGTGGTCTTCGGCGCCTTCATCAAGGTGAAAGCCACCGCCATGACCGACAAGAACCACGCACGGCATATGGTCGCCCACAACCGCTGCGACTTCCTGCTCTGCGACAAGCAGCTCAAGCCGGTAGCGCTGGTCGAGGTCGACGACTCCACGCACAACAGCGGCAAGGCCAAGGCAAAGGACCGGCGTCGCGACGAGCTGATGAAGGCCGTCGGGGTCACCGTGCATCGGTACCGCGGGATGCCGTCGGCCAGAGACATTCGCAAGGACCTGAAGCTGTAGAGCTCAGGACCTCTCATCCACAATTAGAACTCAGAAGGTGATCACCATGAGTGACTTCGATTCATCCAGCGAATACTTCGCTCGCGCAGAAGCTTCGGCCGGCGAAGGAAAGCTGACTTTCCGGGGGCTGTTCCTCGCGTTGCTAGGGCTGTATGTCATTGCTGCGGCAATCAGCATCGGCGTCTTGACTTTCAAAGTACCGGTCAGTGCTGAGGATCTACAGCATGCATCCTGGCTGGTGCACGCCCCCTACTTGCTCCCCTTTATCTCCGGCGCATTGTTGATCATAGGCTTCGCACTCGTGCTTCAGTTGATTAGCCCGATGACCCTGAGCTTCGGTGTGCTCATGATCAGCTTTATCGGCGCCGTTTCCACTGAACCGAGTGTCTCACTGCGCAGTGCTGTTCTGGCTGGGGAAGCGAAAATCGGCTGTTACGATTACAGCTTGCTCGCCTGTACCGAGATGCTGGGGTTACCCAGTCGCGCAGCCAACCTAGATCAGCCGGCCCAGCCGAGTGTCCACCAATTCATCCCTGTCCAAGCGATGGCCTTCGTTCGAGCTCCGTTCGATGTGTTCAAAGCGGATGAACTCAACCAGATGCTCGATACACAGCGCCTGGAAGTGAAAGGTGAGATGCGCAAGGGCCTGAAAACTCAGCCCGACACCCTCCCCACATCCGAAGCGACGAGCTCAACAGGTGAGCATCATGAGTGACCACGATTCTTCCAATGACTACTTCGATCACACGCCGGGGACGGCAGGCGAGGGATCACTGATCTTCGCGAGCGTCTTCATGGCTGCGGTGGTGGGGTACGTCGTGTTTGCGGCAATCAGCACCGCCGTCCTGAACTTCAAGGCTCCCGTGAGCGCCGAGGACCTGCACCTCGCTTCCTGGTTGGTGGTTCCGCCATCGCTGTCGTTCATCTGCGCATTTTTCAGCTTCATGTGCATCATGGGTGGCGCCCTGCAAACCTTCAGAGGCAGCTCTTTGGGACTGTTCCTCATCATGATTGGTGTGCTTGCTATGCCCACCATCTTCCCCAGCGTCTCGTTCCGCAGCGCCGTGCTGGCAAGCGAGGCGAAGGTCGGCTGTTACGACTACACGAGCCTTGCCTGCACCAAGATGCTTGGCCTCCCCAGCAGCGCGACATCCGATCAGTCGAGCAAAGTTGAACGCAAGACATCGGCGCCGATCGAGGTGATGGCTTTCCTGCGAGCACCTTTCGATGTGTACAAAGCGGACCAGCTCAACCGAATGCTCGATGCCCAGCGCCAGGAGCTGAAAGAAGAGATCCGCAAGGGCTTGCACAGCCAGGAAAACACGCCCCCTACATCCCTAGTCACTAACCCAGCAGGTGAGCATTATGAGTAGCCAGGAATCCTCCAGTGAATACGTCGACCCTGCGCCAGGGACGGCCGCCAAGGGGCCTCTGATCATCGCAAGCCTGCTACTGGCCGTGCCGGTGCTGTTCGTCGTGTTTGCCGTGATCAGCGCAGCCGTTCTGAACTTCAAGGCTCCTGTGAGCCCCGAGGACCTGAAACATGCCTCGTGGTTGGTAACTCCTCCAACCCTCTCGTTCTTTTTGTCCGGTGTCAGCGTCTTCGCGTTCGTCATCGGCGCCTTTCGCGCATTTATGGGCAGTGCCTTCGGCCTGGTACTGATCATGGCTGGGATTGTGAGTGGTACCACTATCTTCCCGAGCGTCTCTTTCCGCAGCGCTGTTCTGGCAGGTGAGGCGAAGGTGGGCTGCTACGACTACACGAGCAGCGCCTGCACCAAGATGCTGGGCCTTCCCGACGCCGCGGCCTCTGAGCAGTCGAGCAAAGTCGAAGGCAAGACATTGGCGGCGATCGAGGTGCTGGCGTTTGTCCGGGCTCCGTTCGATGTGTTCAAAGCGGATCAGCTCAACCAAATGCTCGATGCGCAGCGCACCGAACTGAAGAAGCAGTTGGACGCTTACGCCGAGTAGTCGGTGAAGTCTCGGGGTGGCCGGTGCCGACCACCTCCGAATCTAAGGCTCCACCGAACAAGGGGTGGAGCTCTAATAGTTAACTGGATGCGCTGAGCACCAGCCATAAGGAATCGAGATATGAAATCGCTGTTCGGGATCGTTTTTGGTTGGTTTGCAGGGGTTGCGCTCGCGGGGGCAATGATTGGTATCGTCGGCCTGTTCGATGCCGGGGTTGAACACTTAGGGTTCACTGAAAATACAGCCAGGTACTACATCCTTAGCCTGATGTTGTGCATCACCATGCTGGTGATGTCCAAACCTGCCCGACGTATGTGGAAGCTCATGGGGCTGTTCGGTTTGGCCCTGTTTCTGATCATGGGAACTGGACTGACTCAGGGAATCGAACCGGTACCTGCAGGCGACCAGGTTGAGCAGATCCGAGCTCAGCTGGATGCCTTGGGCATCCTCGGGGCCAAGGCTGTCATGTACCTTGCGCCAGGAGGTCTGGTGTTGTTCTACACCTTGATGGCTTACATCGGGATGCGTGAAGAGCAGGCGAGGAAGCGGGTTTACCTGACCGACTAACGGATCGACTGGGGGCGGGCTGTTTGAGGCAGCCAAAAACACAGAACAGAAGGGGGTAGGTGATGCAAAAGCATGAGTTGGACGCAGTGGACGGTGTTGACCGAAGCTCGGTTTATCGGGTCCTGGGCGCAATGTGTTTGGCCGTCGGGATTTTCTGCATCGGTCCCATGGTGATCGATCAGCAGCTGGTGAACATCGCTCTGAACATGTCACCAGAGAAGACCGCTGTGATGATTCTATCGGCGGCCGGTGTGGTCCTGTCCCAAAGGGGGATCGCCGGTTTCATCGTGCTCATGCTGGGGGTCTTGGTCGCTGGGGCAGCGTTTGAGCTGTACTACGCTCTGGATGCGGCTGCGACGATGGGGGCGATCGGCTTTCCTTTCCTCATGCTTGGGATAGGTGTGCTCATCTTCAACCCAGCTCGCTGACCTCCGCACTACTCGCAAGGCCCGCCATCATGGCGGGCTTTGTTGTTTGAGGCTGCGGGGGAGGGTTACGGGTTTCTACGTGCAGCGAACCGGCGAACCCACTCTTCGCATCTATCTAGGCGGTCTAGGAGGTCCTTCTTTGGCTTGCAGTCTTGATACCCATCTGAAACCATCTGCCTGACCACTCCTAGCCCTGCCAGGACGTCAGCTGCTCCTCTGATGGGGGTAGGGGCCGGTGAGTAGTAGTCCTGGCGCATCTGCTTGTCGGGAAGCTCTGCATCTTCGTACTCTTCCTCGAACCATTTGTTAAGGGTTATGCGGACATCAATAAGCGGTGACGTAGGGCTAAAAATCATTGAGAACGGGAAATTCTCCAAAATAGGGCCGACTTGTAAGTGCTTATCCAAGTCCATGCGGCGAGCCGGCCGCCATCGCGAGCGAAATCCCGGCTCACCGGGGCCACAAGGCACAGCGCCGTCTCGCTCAACCCCTTGAGGGGGTGGCATTATCCTCGCACGCCTCCTTTTTCCACTGAGCGCTCTAGCCGGGCTGATGAATTGGCTGTTGTATGCGTGAGAGTCGTATGTCCACTCCTCAGCTTGTAACCGGGCTTCGAGGGCATGGAGCTTCTTGGCCGAACGCGTGATTAGAGCGGCTGATACCGAGTGGAGGCGTGGGGTTTCGCCGGCCGAATAGACCCCTCGCCATCGAATCCCAACTGTATGAAACCCGTGCTCTTTAGCCCAGTCGATCTCTTCTCGGAACAAATGCCGATATGGCTCATCCAGAATGACAATGCACTTCGACTCATCGTCGTACCAGGTAGACTTGTGATCCGCCTTTTTTGAGAGATTCAGGCTTGTGCCATAGGTCTCGTTTACAAATGGGGCTCGGAAACCTGTCACAGCCATGAAATTCAGAGCGAGTGCGGCCCGTTGCGCCTTCCTCAGGCCGTCGTGCTCGCTATAAGCATCACCCCTGAGCTCCAGATGATCAGGGGCCTCCAGCCGAAAACCGGATAGGTAGGCTGTCCTTTCAAGAGATCTTCCTGGGAGAATTTCTGTCAGGGGGAGCGGCAGCAGGAATGACAGGGTGGTCCGCCCCGATCGAAGTTCAGGACCACGTTTGAAGGGATCTGGGCTCTGGCCGTGATCTTTCCAGTAGAAGGATACAAAAGTCTGGTGGAGTTTCTTTGCGGTCCCTAAAACTGACTGGGCATGCCGGAGGTTCTGAAAGCCAGCACTCTGCGCCGCTTCATCAAGGGCAGCATGATGAGGAATGCTCTTCTCTTGCTTGATTAATTTAGCTACGCGCTTGATACGCGCAACGGTGGTAGGTCGAGTGTGTTCGGTTGCCACGATATCTCTCCGGCCCTACTTGTTGCTGCGTCACCCGTCCACCGCTATGCATCAGGGCCAAAGTTATGGTCCGAATCTTGAGTAGCTGGCAGTGCTGCTCGTGCAGCTTCGCGATGACGGGTAGCTGGCGTCTGCTGGGCGCCATGGGAGATTGTAAGCTGCGTTCTGTGTGTGTGACTAGACCAAACACACAGACGGACCACGCACTACAGGCCGGCAATCACCTATAAAAGAAATCACCTCACGCGACGTATAGGTACGTGTGGTGAATTAGATTTGCCATTATGATGTAGGTCTGAAGGCGGCCCTCGGTATCCCAGGGCCTCATGTAGCGATCCTCAGCGGATCCAGGGGAGGGGGCATGGCCAAACAAGATGAGATGACGAATCGATCCATCGCGATCCTGATCAATCTGTCTGCGGGCTTGGATGAAGCCGGCATCGAGTGCGGCGATGAGCGCGTACCGCTCACCGCACACCTGCGCCTGGCCGCCGCCGCCGGCGCCGCCTCGTTATCCCAGCGAGCCAAGCGGTCGACGCCGTTCTCGAACCAGACGAATAGTCCGCATGTGAAGTTGGTCAAGACCGCTGCTAACTGGCTTGACCAGCTGAAGGTGGTCAAAGGGTTCCACGGAGACGTCTCGGCTGCCGAGTTTCTCGGTGTCAGCCAGACCCAGTTCTCCCGCTGGCGTACCGGCAAGGACCTCCTGGACAACTACCACGCCTGGCAGATCGCAGCAGCGTTGAATGTGAACCCGATGGTGGTGATCGGCAGCGTTGGTTTCCACCACTCTCGCGACACTGATCGCACCAGGTGGTTGGCCATGCTTTCAACGGTCCTTGATTCGGAGCTTCCTGCGGTACCTGCGCTGACGCCGTCGGCGCCAGCCCGGGCAACTGAGCAGGTGCAGCAACAGCAACAGCAACAGGCACCTGCGCCTAGCAGTACTGGCGCTGAGTCGACCGCCCAAGGCAGCAAATGGACAGACGAGGAAGATCAGCGGCTCGTTGCGAGCTACCGTGACGGCTCGGCGATCGACGTTCTGGCTACGGCTCACAGGCGCACTCCCAAGGCCATTTTGCTGCGACTGAGCAACACGCACCGCTTGATACCGGCTGAGCAGCTCGCAAGCTTGTGTGAGCTCTACGGGGTGAACCTGAACAGTCCTGGGAACGGGCGCAAGACCGAACAGAGAAAGGGCTCCCCGCGGCAGAGAAGGGGGAAGGCCAAGGAACATGCTCCAACGGTGTTCCTTTGAGTGATCTGGTGCCTGAGATCAGCTGCTGGCGCTAGGAGTACAAATGTACTCCTAGCGTGCAGGTGGCACTTTGGCGACTCGACCAAATGTGCCACGCGGATCACCAGAAACTAACGATGGCACATTTCGAATGGCGCCAGCCCAGTGTTTACAGGTTGGAAATGGCGGTTCCGCAACAAACACTAGCGATGGCACATATCGGCGCCATCGGGACAACTAGCACAACAGAGGTGGCCATGAACAAACCCCAACTCCCAGAAGCACCACCCCGGCGAACGCTGCTGCAGCGGCTCTTCGGCGCTGGAATTGGGCAGAACTTGATTAAAGTCTGGGTGACAGAGACAGGTAGTTACGCCTTTGGCCAGGTGGTTACCGAGACGAAGGTGAAACTCGGTCGATACACGGTGCTGCAGTGGAAGACATACAGAACGCCTGATCTTGATCGAGAAGAATAGGGGCCAGCGCTATAGCCGGCCTTTGCTCGGCACTGGGGATCCCCCTCTTGTTCAGTGTGCCTTGCTGGTCTGGGCTTCGTTATCTGCGGGTGTTCCCCATATCGAGTTGACCAGTGAACGCGATGGCGCTGTCGGCCTCGCACCTACTCAATCCTGCTACTGACAGAAGTCAGCAACGGAGATCATTGATGCGCACACCCAACGAACAGGATTCACCCAAACTGATGGCCAGGTCGATCGAGCTGATCACCGACCGAGACGAGAAGTTCTCTGAAGTCGTTACCAGCATGGGCAGCTACGGCAACAAGTCCTTCCAGGAGGCCTTCAAAGCACAGTACCCCGAGGACTGGGCGACGATCGAGCGAAGCTACTCGTTGTCCGGGCTCCACTACGGCGAGGAGGGACGGTTTGTCGATGGGGAATGGACCTTGATTGCGATCGAGCCTTCACCATCTGCGCTGCTGGACGCGCAGTACTGCGACTACCTGCGGAACCCACCCTTTTAGCGATCGGTTGGCATGCACCGCACTCTGGCCTTGGATGCTGCCCGGCCGCATGAACGCTACACCCACTCCGGCCATGCTTGGCCGGAGTTTTTCGTTGCTGAACCTACCAATCAATTGGAGTGACCTGACGATGCCAAGAGGCTTTACATCAATTCATTTTCACGGTGGGCCTAAAAATGGCGAAGTGCAGGAGGACGTTCCCTGTTCAAGCTTGGGGGACTCTGTGAGCGTTCCGAGCGGGAGCGGATACACGGATGAGCCAGGCGGGGTTGTAGGTGTCTTCGTAGATGCATTCGAGCTGCCCGACAACTGGATGATTTCCAGCTCATTCAAATACGTCAAGCGGAAGCCAGTTACAGGTTGCTCTGGGGCGCATTACGACTTTCAGGAGAGGACGCTTGTGGAACGTTGTCGCGCTACTACCAAGTCGAATACGTGGTGCAGAAACGTAGCCATGCAGGGGAAGAAAACCTGTAGAGCTCACGCCAAAAGCCAAAATCTAAAAGACAAATACTGAAAGGGCGCGGCCAGAGAGTTGTTCTATAGTTTAATAATCTCTTGATAAAGATTGTCCTATAGTTTAATTTCGGTGTCCAGTAAGTAAGCACACCAGGTGAGCTCCACCAATCCACTTGGCGGGCACCACACAACTCTTCTAGGACGGCTGCATGCTGATCAAAAAAATCCTCACTCACTTCCACTTCTGCTGCGGCTTGGGCGGTGGTGCCAAAGGCTTCAACGAGGCGAAGCCCATCGTCGGCAACATGCAGGCTGAATGGGAGTGCCTAGGCGGCGTCGACGTTGATCCGGCCGGCCTTGCTGACTTCAAGCGTTTGACCGGTGTGGAGGGTACGCAGTTGGATCTCTTCACCCGCGAGCAGTACATCAGGTTCCACGGCAAGGAACCGCCAGCCGGATGGAGGGAAGCAACCACAGAAGACATCCGCCGTGCAGCACAGAACCGCCGGCCCGATACCGTCTTCATCAGCTCCCCGTGCAAGGGCGCCAGCGGACTGCTGTCGGAGAAGATGAGCGCGACCCCCAAGTACCAAGCCTTGAACGAGCTCACCCTGCGTTGCATCTGGCTGATGGCGGAGACCTGGCGCGACGACCCTGTGCCGATGCTGGTGTTCGAGAACGTCCCGCGTCTGGCCAACCGCGGCCGGCACCTGCTGGACCAGATCGGCGCCCTGCTAAGCCACTATGGGTACGCAGTCGCCGAAACCACCCATGACTGCGGGGTGATCGGCGGCTTGGCTCAAAGCCGCAAGCGTTTCTTGCTGGTGGCTCGCCATGTAGAGAAGGTCCCGCCGTTCTTGTACGAGCCCGAGAAGAAGAGCCTGCGCTCTGTAGGCGACATCCTCAGCCGCATGCCTCTTGCCGGCGACATCGAGCGAGCGGGACCAATGCACCGAGTGCCAGCTCTGCAATGGAAAACCTGGGTCCGCCTGGCTTTGGTTGAGGCCGGGAAAGACTGGCGCAGCCTCAACAACCTGGCGATCCAAGATGGGTATCTGCGTGACCTGGTCATCGTCCCAGGATATCGAGCGGGATATATGGGGGTGCATGGCTGGAACGAAAGTATGGGCACGGTGGCTGGACGATCGAACCCAACAAACGGGGCGTTCTCGGTGGCTGATCCGCGTGCCCGGGCAGGCGCCCTGCAATATCAGCAGTACGGTGTTCGCCGGTGGCAAGATACCAGCGGCGCCATCATTGGCGTCAAGAGCCCAGGGCAAGGCACATTCAGTGTCGCTGATCCCCGAGCGGCCAAGATGCGCACGAGTGGCGAACCCTACCTGCCTGGCGGGCACTACGGCGTGGTGCCTTTGCATGGCGTCGCGGGAGGTCAGCATGACGACAGCCGGTGGGACGTTGCCGGCACCCAGCTCCCAAGCGCTGACGAGAAGCTCACCTGCATCATCGAATCGCTCGACGGGACCTGGCACCGGCCCTTCACGACCTTGGAGCTGGCGGCGATCCAGAGCCTTGTCGAGCCAGAGGAGCAGCTGGAATTGGACGGGTTGAGCGATCAGGCCTGGCGCGAACGAATCGGCAACGCAGTTCCCCCGAAGGCAGCGAAAGCCATCGGTCATGTGATGGGCACTACGTTGCTGCTGGCAGCTCAAGGGGAGACTTTCATGCTGAGCAGCATGCCCATCTGGGTGCGGCCAGTCGCGGTTGGCCTGAGCGTATCTCAGCTGGCGGCACAGTGATCATGATCGGCCCACGGCTCCGGCGTGACCGCGGCTTAGGCGCGAGCTCCGCCGGCGCACACCGGCTGAAGACCCTTTGGAGACCGTCGATACAGTGCTGCCACTGATCGGCAAAACCGATGCCGGGTGCGCCTGGCATCATCACCACGACGTGAAAATCACGTCAACACGATGAGATGTAGAAAATGGATGATAGAAACAACGGCCTTCTGATCGAAGGCTTCGTGCAGGGTTCCTATGACCGTATGTTCGGTGCCGGCAAGGTGGAGGCTCGCCACCACCCGCTCACCAGCTGGTCTCAGGCAACCGTCTCCGGTAGTCAAAGCAACTTCCAGGACACGCAGCGCGATGTAAAGCGTACCGTCGAAGCATTGCAGAGCACCCTCTACAAGGAAGGTGGCAATGATGAGCTGCTGACCGAGCTGTCTGCAGTCGAAGAGCGTTTGACCAGCGCTACGACCGTCGATGAGCTGGGCACCGTGATCATCGAGTCGCGTCCAGTGCTTGACCAGGTGTTTGGCCGGTAAGGCAGCCGCCTGAAGCCCTGGACTGCGTTCAGGGCTTCTCACAGATCGGTGCACGCATCCGCCACCTCATGCGATCGAGCTGACGGGTGTGTAGACCTCCGGCATCCGCAACACCGCTATGCACAGTCTTCGAGCTGTGCCGAGCCCATAGAAACACAATCATCAATGCCCTGCTGGCGCCGTTGCGCCAGAGGTCGAACGCCTGCAGGAGGCAAAGCATGAGCATCACCAAGATCACCGAATGCCGCGAGTGCGGTAGCACGTCCCTGAGCTGGCAGACGCACAACAAGAACATCAGCGATGCTCAGCACGGGCGTTTGCGTACGAGCGACATTCGTTGCCAGCTGATTTTGGGTTGTGATCACTGCTCGGAAACTCTGGCCATTATGAGCGCCGATCAAGTAGCGGCATGGCTCACAGAACAAGGGCAGGCACAGTCCGTTCAGTACCAAGGCAGCGATGCCGTACCAACGGCCGCCAGTGCTGGCGAGGTTGAAGAGTCGCTTCTGTGGCTTGACGACTTTGTTGCGCGCTGCAATGGGGATGACCGCGGCTCCTGCGCAGCAGTCGAGACTCTGCGTGCCGCCCTGTCCGCCCAGGTGCAGGCCAAGAAGGTCAGCGCCGTTGTCTTGCGTGAGGCGATGGAGAACCTCGCGATCAGCGCTTCTGTGGCCGACCACCCACCCGTATTCCTGCCAGCGTCCGTGCGCCAGCATCCGCTTGTGATGCTGGGCGGTGTGTGCGTGCGGGTTACATACTCCGGACTGAAGTGGTACCACGAGCAGCTGGTCAATGACCGCTGGGAAGCGCTGGCCGTGGATGAGTTCGAGGCGCTGTTGGTCGAAGCGCTGGCGAAGGCATGAGCATGCCCGCTGATCACTGAGCTCTCGCGGTACCGAATGCCCAGTATGAGCTGGGCTGCCGCAGCTGTTTGACTTGCGAATCATCCACTGGCCTGTGCTGATGGTGGTGGGTCTCCAGACCGAACCGGCGTCAGCGGCGCAGCAAAAATAGGCACAAGTGCCTAAATCAGCCTACTAGGCACAAGTGCCTACTGAGGATTCTCTATCTCAGACCCACTCATCGATGGAGAGCCGACACATGGCTGTCACCCCTCGCAAACCTCGCAACAAGCCGACTCAACTGCAGACCGGCATTCTCCTTGCCGCTGCGGATCTCTCTCGCTACATCTACGACAGGGGCGATGCCGCTGCGCTGCTAAAGCGTCAGGGGCTAGCCGATGCCAACTGCTCGGCCATGGACGAAATGGACAAAGAGGAGCTGCGGATTCTGCGCGATGACTATGGGCTTGCCAGTCTGCGCGGGCTGGATTGAGGACCGCCTCGTTCCAACCATTCTCAACTCACCCAGGAAAAGAGCCGCCCGTCATGCGACGCTAGATTGTTCCACTGCAAGAACCGCACGGAGCCAAACGCCAAAGTGCGGCCTGTTGCAGGCTGAACCAGGCCATCGGGCAGGCTATTGAAGAGGCTCGAAAGTCAATGGATGACCAGGACTACAGTCCACCAGGATGGGTTTATCGTGAACACGCGGCCGCTGGTGGTGTGGCGATCACCGAAACCAGCGGGAGGCGTTACCCTCCGGTAGATTGGGCTGCAGTAGGGCCTGCCCGATGGTTCGACTGCAAGCTTGGAAAACTCTCGGACGTAGAGCTGGCGCGACTGATCGGCATACACCCCGATCGAATTCGCCGCCGGCGGGAGCAATTGGGGATACCTCCATGGTCGGTTGCTCAACAGATAGAGCCTTTCAAGCACCTCCTCGGCGTGCTCACCGATGGGGCGATCGCTTCCTTGTGCGGCGTGTCGCCAAAAAGCGTCACGGTTTACCGTGAGTCACTGGGTATCCTCCCGGTGTTGAGGCCGGCTCCTCGAAAGCAGGTGCTTCCCACCGGTCATCCACTGAGGATCTACAAACCTCTGTTTGGCTATGTCAGTGATCAAGAAATCGCGAAGGTGGCAGGTGTGGATCTTCATCTGGTGCAAGAGGTGCGCGAAGCATTGGGCTTCGAACCCGTGAGCCCATTGATAGAAGAGGCTACTTCAATCCCAACCGCGGATTACCACGGGCCATGGCTCGGGTACGAGTCCTTGCTGGGTAAGGTATCTCCGGCCCAGATCAGCAGGGAGGTCGGGGTACCCTATGACGTAGTAGAGCAGAGACGTGTGTTCCTGGGCATAGCACCCTACAAGCGCTTGTCCAAGGCGGTTCGTTTTGATCACTTGCTGGGCAAGGTCCCCAACAGCCTGGTAGCCAAACTCGCCGGCGTGTCGACCGCACGTATCGCAGAGCGGCGCAAGCAACTCGGCACGTGACCATGGCCGAGGCTTCGGCCCAGTCAGGCTGACCGCCGAAATGCTCTTCACCCACAGATAATTCCACACCCGGGTCTGCTTGCGTCCATGCAACCCAGAGCGGTGTAAGAACTCGATCACACCACACCGATCACGGCAAGCGACAATGCTGGACACGCTGCTGCTGGGCGCTCACAGGTGACATCAAGGGCGGGCGAAAAAGATTGTCCTATAGTATAATTTTTGCCTTGCATAATTATTGTCCTATGGTTTAATCTTATTCTCCGTATTCATCTACCAGGACAAATCAATGCGTACCTTCAAAGGGTCCATCAAGACTGACGTTCAGGGCTCCGATGTGGAGTTTGAGTTCGAGGTCGAGGACAACGCCACCCAGACTGAAATCGAATACGAAGCCAAGCAGGCTGCCTTCGAGCACGTGGATTGGAATTTCGAGGAAGTGAAGGGCTCGTAAGGCACTTCGGCCCCCACCCAGATTGGACAGGTGATAGCGATGGAACAGGTTTATCCGCAGGAGACGCTTGAGCACAAGCGTGCAGGTTTTGAGCAGGGCATCAAGAAGATCGCCGTCGAGCGCTTTGGTCACTCGGCCAATGACAACACCTTCTACATGCTGATCGAGCGCAACCGTAATGGCCGCTACGCCGTTGAGTGGGTGCGTGGGGCGTGGGAAGGCCTGCAGCTGGCTGAACAACTTCAGGCCAGCGCGCTGGAGATCGGTATGGGCCCGAAGGCGCTGCAGATCAATTTCCCGGCGGCCGAACGTGCGAGCGTCAGCGATTCCAAGCTCTACAGTCATGCCGAAGTGCCGAGCATGGACCTGGCCGACGAGGACTACATTCTGCACCTCACCGTGCGGGCTGCCGACCCAGACCAAGAGCGTCTCCTTGCCGATACCTGTACTCGTGCCGTGACATCAGCTCCCAAAGCGCTGGCTGCCATGCAGCAGGCCTATGCCAAGCTGGACAGCGTTGCCTTCGTGTCGGAGGAGGGTGACACCGACGAGGTTAAAAGCGCCTTGCTCGATGCCATGGCTGCTCTCTCTGTTCAGTGAGGTTCCTCTCTGCGCCCGGGAGAGAAGCATGACCAGGGCGTGGGTTGGGTTGAGGTCTGAAATCAGCGCCAGCACACACAGGATCCAACATGGACCAGCAGCCGAATTGGCGAGTTACCTACCATGACAACCAGGGTAAGACCATCACCGTCGAGGTGATTGCATCCACCTACAACGACGCCATCAGCAGGGCGTCCGCCAACCTCTTCAACGTGTACTTCCAGTCTGCGGTACAGATCTAGGTCAGCTCCTGAAGCACGCATCCCCAGCCATCGAGCTGGGTCGATGCCGTGGAAGCGGCGCGGATTTCGCGTGCGCAGCAGGGGTAGGAAGATCATGCCGTTGACCTGGAACGTTGCTTATTACTCGGGGATGTCCAGCACTCAGGACCTGAGGGCTGCCGTTGATGAGGGCGTCCCAGTAGGTGTTGTTGCCACACTGCTGGACACCCTTAAACTCCTTCGGACGCTTCCACGTCATTTGGATGCAGGC
>NZ_BCBP01000070.1:0-34824 GCF_001753955.1 Pseudomonas sp. NBRC 111139 | reverse complement strand
TTAGCAAATCGGAATTTCAACGCATGGTTATCGCTAAATTCATTACGATTTTCCATGAAGAAAATCATGTTGGCGCTAACCATTTTCAATTCTTTACCGTTGCGCAGTGCGTTTTGTAAGCACTGATCAATTGCTTCAAAATAGTTTAGCGATAAAAAGTCATCGGGGTCGACGAATGTGACCCAATCATGTTTCGCATATCGCAATCCATTATTACGGGCTTGGGCCTGACCTGCATTGCTTTGTTTGATATAGCGAATGTTAAATGGGTACTTTCTAACCCACTGATTGATTATTTCTGCGGAGTTATCAGTGGAGCCATCATCCACCATGATGATTTCAATGTATTGTTCAAAATCAATGGTTTGATTTACTATGGACTCAAAGAATGCGGTTAGGTACAAACCAACATTGTATACAGCTGCAATAATTGAATAAGTGGATTCTGAGGTTTTTTTTTCGAGGCCTTCAGGTATCTCAAATGGCAATTTTAGAACTTCAGGTTTGATTGGTGCTGCTATTCTAGTCGAATTAGTGTTCTGGGCGCGTTTGGTGTTTCTATTACGTTTTCTGGCCATGAGGGTAGTATTTAATATCGTTGTGGGCGAGCAGCAGAACTGCTCGCGCTGGCTTTTGGGCGGTTAGTTTGCGATTCCGGTGGCGCGGCTGAAAATCATTGTTTGAACGATAGGTGAAATAATTTTTTGCCACTCATAAACGGCCGCATTTGTGACGTAAATTGTATCGTCCGGCTTCATGACAATTTGGCGCGCATAGAAAATAGCGGCGGGATCGCGCATATTCAGCCGAAGAACTTTAGGCTTGGAACTGCCATTCTCCATCCGGAAAACAAATACACCTTCTGCATTCGCATTACCTTCGCGTAAACCCCCAACAGAGCCGAGCGCATCAAGCAAGCTAGTGTTCCTAGCGGGCAAGTCTTTAAGGCCAGGCTCATTTACTGCGCCCATCGCGACAAAACGCTGCCTTGCCCGATCGAGCACCACTTCAGAGTTAGGCTGAAGAACCATGTTATTGCCAGCAAGGATATCTTCGTAATTAAATTGCTTTACATCATTACCTGTGCGGACAGTGACGTTCACTAAGTGCGGTTCCAATACTGGGCCTCCAGCCTGATTTACAGCGTCAAGTAATGTTAGTGGCCCTTGGAGTGTGCTGAAACGACCAGGAGATTTGACTGCACCTGCGACCAGAACTGATCCAGATAGATCTCCTACTAACTCGACGTGGGTCTGCACGTCGGAGGTAATACCTTTGAGCTGACGACGAATCATGTTTTCAACCTGATTCAACGTCATGCCAGCCACGAACTGTCTCCCTACATAAGGTAGAGACAGCATCCCTTGAGCATCAATTCGGGATTTAAGCTGTGTGCCTCCAGTGGCAAGCGGTGCGAATAGTGCAGAACCTTCGGGTGCAGTGTCAGCGATGAGTACATTGAGTATGTCGCCAGACATTAAACGCACTTCTGGTGAAAGTGGTTTGGTCACATTTTTTAAAGCAGGAGGTTCAGCGTCACGCATGTAGGGTGCGATAGTTTTAGAATTGATATCTACAAGAGTATAAGAGCCATTTTTTTCTTCAATTGCACCCTTGTATGGCCCCGCGCCAGAAAGTGTTCCGCCACAACCGGACAAGGCAAGTGTCGCTAAGGCCACCGCTGCTAGCTTCAGGTTGAAATTGCGAGAGAAAGCCAGAGATTTAATCACGATGATCCTCGATCGAAGCCAAAATGAAGCGAGTGATGCCGTATAGCATCAGGAGGCCTAAAAGAATAGTTGCCAAATTATATAAACGCTCTGGGTAGAGAGCGAGTTGCGGGGTATTGGGGCTGACTACTGTGACCAAAGTGCGAATTTTTTTGCTCGCCTCGATGCGTGCGTTATCTAGTGCCGCGACAGAGGTTTTATAGGTCTCTTCCGCGATACCGGCGTCGAGAGTTAATTGTTGGTAGCGTGAGGCTACTACGTTAAGCTGGGAGCCTTGGGGGGAGGAAACAAGTAACCGCTTTTCTTTGGCTAGCTGCTGGGTGATAGCTTCGACCTTTTGCTTCTGCTGACGGATCTGTGGTGCATTGCCGCGCAGTTTGAAGGACATCTCCGTAAGGGCTGCTTGTTCTTTAGTGTACTGACTCTCCAGTTCGGCAATGATAGTTGCACGGCTTTGTGCGGTGTTTCCGCCGTCGAGAACCTTATTGTCGTTTTGGAAGGTCAGCAGTTGGGTTTTACGCTTGGCATAGTTCTGGCGAGCGCTTTCCAGTTCACCTTGTGCAAACTTCATCTGTTCACGAGCTATGTTGTGGCTAACCTCGTTTACAAAATGCTCGCTTGCTTGGAGAATCACGCGCAGCATTTGCTCGGATAGTTCAGGTGTAAAGGCTTGGACTTCTACCTGTAGCAGGCCGGTAGTCTCATCGTAGTGGGCAGAAACCATACGCTTGTAGTATTTCAGCAGGTCCTCTCGCGGGGCATCCTTGTCTAGCCAAAAGAACACATCGCTGCGCTGAGCGGAAAACTGTTCCACCCAATGCACTTGGCTCTCCAGTAACAACATCATGTCCATAGAGGTGATGTATTCACGAAGATAGAGCGTTTCCTCTCTTGATGCGGGGTTGGCGCCGGTCAGTAGGGTGGCCAAGCCAGGAACTTGAGCGCCTTGGTTATTCCCGTCTTGACGCACGACTACTTGAGCAGAACTGACAAAACGATCAACTGCAAACACCCAGTAGTATACGGCTGCCAAAATCATTGGCAAAATCACCATGGCGATTGTTAGGCGCCAGCCCTTCTTGTTGCCCGTACTGCTCATAGTTGGATGCATCCTTGAAATGGAACGGTGTCACTTAAATGGAATAGAGGGTGATCAAGTATTGTAAGCATTGATGCCTTCCGCGACGTCGTCATAAATCTGTATGCCACCATTGCGTACAAGCAGCACCACATCGCAAAGCTTTTCAATCTCTGGCATGGAGTGGGAAACCAGCACGATATTAGATTTTTTTAATTTGTCTTTGAAAATTTCTGCACATTTACGTTTAAATTGTGCGTCCCCGACCGACATCACCTCATCAATTAGGTAGTAATCAAAATCGAAGGCCATACTTAAACCAAATGCTACTCGCGACCGCATACCTGAGGAGTAGGTTTTGATAGGCTCGTCAATCCAGTCACCTATTTCGGCAAATTCTTGGACAAAACGTACTTTTTCACGCATGGCTTCGCCAGTGGCGCCATAAACGCGACATACAAATTTTATATTGTCGCGGCCTGTCATGCTGCCTTGAAAACCACCAGTCAATCCAACAGGCCAGGAGATGCTTCGGTCTGTGACGATCGTTCCGGAATCCGGAACGTCGGCCCCACCAAGCAGTCGCATGAGCGTGGACTTGCCTGCGCCATTGCGGCCGATTAGGCCAATGTTCTTGCCTGGCGGTATAGCCATTGACAGGTTACGGAAGACGTATCGGCGACCTTTGGGGGTGAGGTACGACTTTGTGACGTTTCTGAGTTCAAACACTTTTGGCCTGTACTTAACCGTTCTTGGTGGAGATAAGATGCATCCTGCGTGCGCGATAAGCGCCAAGGGACAGGAACAGCAAAACCAGGGTGAAGGTAAACACGTAGGTCTCAGATACGCCGTCGACCGGGGTGTAGTGGGGCAGAACTTCGGCGCGGATCAGTTCTAGAATGTGCAGGAAAGGGTTTAGCAAGAGTACTGGCATCATGGCCTGAGGTAGGTAGGATGCGGGGATCAACACACCTGAGATGAAGTAGAGTGGGAAGAACGCCATTCGTATGACGATCTTCAGGCTAGGTAAGGCGTGGGTGATCAAGGCCAAGAGCATTCCTAGGCCGAAAGCGAACAGCAAGCCCAGAAGCAGTGTTGATATCCATTGGAGAGGCCTGTGAACAGACATATCGAAACCAAACCAAGCGAAACCAAACACCAAAATGGCGTAAACGGTCGCAGCAATGCAGGTTTCGACGATGACGCGCGCTATGTAAGTGTCTAGGGGTTTGATCTGCTTGTAGCCGAATAGGGATCGGTTTTCACGCAGGCTGTCCATCAGACGCAGGGCAGTATTGCGGTAGAGCAGGAACGGAGCCATACCAACCAAGATGAAAACTGGGTACTCAACACCAGAAACGGTGCGCCCACGCAGCATGGCAAATAGAAGGGAAAAAAGCAGAAGGTGCGCCAATGGTTCTAGTAGCATCCATACGGCACCGAGGCGACTGTCACCGATTCGTGCGCGCGCCTCACGTAAGACGAGAGCAAAAATGACTGATTTCTGAATCTGCAGAGAGGAACGAGGCTTCAAGATGGCGACCGCAAAGCAAAGCAGCGCGCCTAAGCACGCCGGAATTCATCTTCACGAAAGGCCCGATTCCCTAGGTGGGAGGCAGGGAATATCCCGGATACTTCCATGTACTAAGGTGGGCGAGGGTAATTGGGCTAGCCGCGAGCGTCAAGGAAAAATGTGGCAAATTTTTATAAAATTTTGGGTCTTTTCACACTGCCTACAGGTTGGGGGGGCGGATTCATGAGTACGCACATTGGCGGTAGTTAGGGCAAGAACCGCGTGTCGGCTGGCGTGTGGCCGTCGGAATTGCTGGTCCGGAGAGCGGGAGATCATCTTGCTAGCAGAGGTGTTGCTCAGCTTTCGGGCTAAATATTGCCTTGTATCAGTCATAGTTAGCTTGATGATATAGGTTGTCACTGAATTCGGATCGCATTGGCTTGTGTGATTTTGGTTCGGTTAATGTTTTGTATTTATTTAAGCTACGTTAGGGTGTCCTGATTTGGGGTTGCAAATAAATGGTGGGATATTTAGTTTGAGTGCTTGGATGATTTTTTACATCTATTTTGATTTCTGGCTGCCTCTGAATTAGAAGCAGCTTTTCCTAGCGCAAACTCAAGGACGGCTAAGTGCCTTTCCTGGTGAGTCCGATTTTGTCACCATTAAGTCTGTCAAGGAATAATCAATGGCGGCAAAGATTTGACCAGATCATCCAGTGCCTTGATCTGCGCTAGGAACGGTTCCAACTTGTCTAGTGGCAGTGCGCTGGGGCCATCGCACTTGGCTTGTTCCGGATTTGGATGTGCCTCCAGGAACAGGCCAGCCAAACCTACGCTCATGCCAGCACGTGCCAAGTCCACGACCTGCTCGCGTCTGCCACCAGAAGCAGTGCCGGATGGGTCGCGATTTTGCAATGCGTGCGTCACGTCAAAAATGATAGGCAAGTCATCACAGGTGCGCTTCATTACGCCAAAGCCAAGCATATCTACGACTAGGTTGTCGTAGCCCATGCAAGTACCGCGATCGCACAGGATCAAGTGGCCGTTACCAGCCTCCTTGAATTTGTGCACGATGTTTTGCATTTGCGAGGGGCTAAGGAACTGGGGTTTTTTGATATTGACAGGCTTGCCAGTCTTGGCAAGCGCTACCACAAGGTCGGTTTGCCGTGCAAGAAAAGCAGGAAGCTGCAACACATCAACCACTTCAGAGACCGGGGCAGCTTGGTAAATTTCGTGAACGTCGGTGATGATCGGAACGCCGAACTCAGCTTTCACCTTTTCAAAGATGCGCAGTCCTTCTTCCATGCCAGGGCCGCGGAAGGAGTGAATGGAAGAGCGGTTGGCTTTATCAAAGCTAGCCTTGAAAACATACGGGATGCCCAGCTTGTCTGTTACTCGAACGTATTCCGCGCATGCAGTCATGGCAAGGTCTTCTGACTCAAGGACGTTGATACCACCGAACAGGACAAAAGGAGCGGAGTTCGAGCATTCGATTTTGGGGGTGATCTTGATCATTTTTTACTCAATATGTCCATGGGGAGAGGCCCATAGGGAGTGGCGAGGGCGAAATACAGCGTTCTCTCGCTACGCGTTGTTGATTCGATTCTACAATTTTTTGCTAGGTTGATCAGGGTTTGTTGTATTAGGCGGATCAGAGCAGCAAAGAACGCGCTTTTCGTCGCTCCTGAAAGCTAACCTTTCTGGCTTTCCCCTTTCCAGTGCGTGCTCAATGCCTATAATGGCGCCGAATCTGAACCTAGCAATGACTGCCGGGCTCAAGCATTACCTAGCATCAAGGATCTCCCTGCAATGGCGTTTTACCGTACACCTCACGATGTCACTGCTTTGCCAACCTGGAAGGCGCTTCAGCAACACCGCAATGCCATGCAAGGCTTCAGCATGCGTGAAGCCTTTGCCACAGATGCCAAACGCTTTGATGAATTTTCTCTCAGCAGCTGCGGCCTGTTCTTGGATTACTCCAAAAATCTGATCACCGAGCAGACTCGTGACTTGTTGGTGAAGCTGGCCAGAGAGGTCGGTCTTCAGGCGGCTATCCAGTCGATGTTCAGCGGCGAGGTTATCAACGCATCCGAAGGCCGTCCGGTGCTTCATACCGCGTTGCGTCGGCCGGTGGCTGACAAGTTGTGCGTCAATGGAGTGAACATCATTCCAGAGGTACACAAAGTCCTTAATCAGATCACCGAGCTGGTCAGCCGCATCCACAATGGCCTATGGCGCGGCTACAACGAAAAGCCGATTACCGACGTGGTCAACATTGGCATTGGCGGTTCGTTCCTCGGCCCCGAGCTAGTTTCCGAAGCGCTGCTACCCTATGCCCAGCGCGGCGTGCGCTGCCACTACCTGGCCAATATCGACGGCAGCGAGTTCCACGAACTGTCGGCCAACCTGCGCGCCGAAACCACCCTGTTCATCGTCTCTTCGAAGTCGTTTAATACCCTCGAAACGCTGAAAAATGCCATGGCCGCACGTACGTGGTACCTGGCCCAGGGTGGTACGGATGCCGAACTGTATCGCCACTTCATTGCGGTTTCCAGCAACAAGGCCGCCGCCGTGGCCTTCGGCATTCGCGAAGAGAACATCTTCCCAATGTGGGACTGGGTAGGTGGCCGTTACTCGCTATGGTCGGCCATCGGCCTGCCAATCGCGCTCGCCATCGGCATGGCCAACTTCAAGGAGTTGCTGTGCGGTGCCTACACCATGGACCAGCACTTCCAGACCGCACCGTTCGACAAGAACATGCCGGTGCTACTGGCCCTGCTGGGCGTGTGGTATCGCAACTTCTGGGACGCGAACAGCCACGCGATCCTGCCGTACGACCACTACCTGCGCAACATCACCAAGCACTTGCAGCAGCTGGACATGGAATCCAACGGCAAGAGCGTATTGCAAGACGGTACTCCGGTGAAGACCGACACCGGGCCGGTAATCTGGGGCGGCGTGGGCTGCAACGGCCAGCATGCCTATCACCAGTTGCTGCACCAAGGCACCCAGTTGATTCCGGCCGACTTCATCGTGCCGGTGGTTAGCTTCAACCCGGTGGCCGACCACCACCAGTGGCTGTACGCCAACTGCCTGTCGCAGAGCCAGGCGCTGATGCTGGGCAAAACCCGCGAGGAAGCCGAAGCCGAATTGCGCGCTAAAGGCCTCAACGAAGCGGACATCGAAAAGCTGGCCCCGCACAAGGTAATCCCGGGTAACCGCCCGAGCAACACGTTGGTGGTCGAGCGCATCAGCCCCCGCCGGCTGGGTGCGCTGGTGGCCATGTACGAGCACAAGGTGTTCGTACAGAGCGTTATCTGGGGTATCAACGCCTTCGACCAGTGGGGCGTAGAGTTGGGCAAGGAATTAGGCGAAGGTGTCTATCAGCGACTCACCGGCAATCTGGAAGAAACCGCTGAAGACGGATCCACTCAAGGGCTAATTAACTATTTCCGTGGCCGTCACCGCGGCTGATTTCTTGAAGCGGCTCAGCGTGCTGCCCCGAAAAGGGGCACACGTTCATATTAAGAGGGAATAGTCTGTCGGATGTTGGGTAGAGAGCGTCGGCCGAGTATCGGATTTACCTGTCACAAGTCGCTTAACGCCAAGTGAGCCGCCAGGTTAGTCGTGAAATACACTTCCCTTCAGCAAAACCCGCAAAATTATGGCAATCTGCCAAGCCTCGCTAGCCTTCTGGCTCGACTTGTACCCGTACCGTGGCATCTGCCCGGCACGCCTGCCTGACCGTGAAACGATGAACATCCCTAACTTCAAGAAGTTGTTTATGCCTGATATTTCAGCAGACGCAGCCAGCCTTATCCATGCCATAGCCTCTGCCACTGCGGTAATCGCAGCGCTGATCGCCGCCAGTGCGATGATCATTGCCCATATGACCTCGGATGTAAAAAACCAGCAAGCCGAAGTGCCCGTTTCCCGGGGGGCGCAGGTGGTTACTGTCGTCCAGGAGTCGGACGTGCAGGCCAGGCTGGAGATCGAGCAGCTCATGGAGCAGAACGATGCGCTCAGGGCGGAACTGGAGCGCGAGAGGGCCGAGCGGTTGAAGCTGGAAGCCAGCCTGAAGCCCAGAGCGCTGACGCCGCAGGCGCATGATGCGTTCAAGGCATTGGCGGGCGAGCTGAAGGCTAAGACGCTGGCGCCGGTGGTGTTGCTGAATATCCACAAAGATGACAAGGAAGCTGTGCGCTTTGCCAAGGAAATTGCCGTTGCGCTGACCAAGGCGGGTGTGCAGGTTCAGATCAAGCAGTTGCCCCTGCAGAAGCACAATACCGGTACCCAGGTGGTCGTTTATGCCGGGGCGGGCGGTGACGAGCTTGAGCAGGCATTCAAGACCGCTGAGTTTGCCTCTGACATCAAGCGCTCGGGGCAGAGCCCGCGGGTGAAGGTGGATGATGGGGACGCGATTGCCATTTCGGCATTTATCAGTGTTTATCCGCGCAGGGAGATTTGAGCGGCGGGTGGGGGCTGTGATCTTGTAGGCATTGGGGGGGATGGCACCGGCGGTGCCGGTGTTCGCGGGCGCGCCCGCTCCCACAGGGCGGGGGCTTGGCCACTGCAGTGGTTTGCCCTCGCCATGTCTGGGCTGATGAAGCCCATTTCTTCTGACTGCAAGCGAGGCATAGCCTCGCCTGGTCTCGCGTCATTCCCTTCAGTGCTGCCTGTTTTTCGCAATCTCGATGTCGTTCATCAGGGCTTTTGCGGTGGCCAGCAGGTAGTCCGCTGCGCCCAGCATCTTGTGGTCGTCTTCCATGTCACCTTCGCGTACCAGGTGCTTGCAGTAGCCCAGCAGGACGGAGACGTGTTCATAGGCGTCATCGACGGGGATGCCGGGTTGGACGCGGAGCAGGTCCAGGGTGGGGTTGCCGGCTTCGAGGAAGGTTTCGATGCCTGCGGTGAGGAGGGGGGATTGGTTGTTGTTCTTCATGGTGAGATTCCAGTGCGTTGTTAGAACTCACCACCTCGATCTTTCTCACGGACAAAGGTGGCAGCCATTGCGCGGGGTGAGAAACCGATGCACTGAAACCGGCCAAGCCGAAGCCTGCCCGCGAATGGCTGCCATTGAACAGTAGAGCAGCAGTGCACAACGAGTTCTCACACCCGGTCACCAACAGGGCGACCCGGTGAAGTTATCCCTGGGGCATTTCCCCGACAATTCAGCTGCTTCTGACTGGCGCGTAGGATAGTTCGCTTGGTTGTCGAGCTGAAGAGGTGGGGCAGGGTTTCAGGAAAGTCTGACGTGCTGAGTGTGCACCCCAAGGCAAGTAGCTTCGCCGTTATTGCCGACCGTTGTCGGCGGGGGTTTACCCGCGAACCGCCACCGCATTCGCGGGGGAAGCCCTGTACATCGATCGGGGGTGTTGAGCGGGGCGTTGGTGTCGCCATGTTCCAGATGCGCTTGAAGCCGCCACGGCCGGCTGCTTTACGGGGTGAGCCTTGTTCGGCGGGCATTGTAGGAGAATGGCCGGGCATTGGTGGGCAGTGGGTGTCGAACCAACCGGGATTTGGCTACAGGCACAGGGCCGGAGTCTTGTGCATCAAGGGCCGGGGCCGAGCGAGGAGGAAACGGCCACTGTTGGTGGGGGGGCGAAGTTGAGCGTTTTGCTGACCGATTCGGTAACCATTCGCCGGGGTGGTTGGGTGTGTTGCGACCGGGTTACCCGCTAGGGTTGGTTGCGCAGCCGAAGGAAAACGGTTGCTGGAAAATGACCAACCCAAGGAGTGTTGACCATGCGCAATAACGTTCTGTCGTACCTGCTGCTGCCGCTGTTCACCAGTTTGTCGTTCTCCCTTAGCGCCGCCCCGGCCAGCACCATGGCAGTGGCCGAACCGGTGCCGGTGGTGGCCCAGGCCCAGGCACAGCAGGCGCCGAGGCTGGACTTGAACACGGCAGATGCACTCACCCTGCAAAAGGAGCTGAACGGCATTGGCAAGGCCAAGGCGGAGGCTATCGTGGCCTACCGCGAGGCCAATGGGCCGTTTGCTTCAGTGGATGAGTTGCTGGAAATAAAGGGCATAGGCAATGCGTTGCTGGAGCGCAACCGGGACAAGGTGATGGTGGAGTAAGCGGGCAGGGGCCGGGGTGATGCCCTGGCCCGGCCTTTACGTGCCGGGAATGGCGCGCTCCCGCAGGCGCAGCGCCTGAAGGGCTGGGCGTTTTAGCGGTCTTGTGCGTCCTTGGCATCCGCCTCGGCATTGCGCTCATGTACCTTGCGCAATTGCTCTTCGGTCAGCGGCAGTTTTTTGGCCGTGTCGCGTAGCATCATCAACCCGCCGACAATCGAGCCGAGGGCTATGATGAGTATCAGCCAGGCATACCAGGGCATTGTCGTTCTCCTTAGATCGGGCCATGGGCAACGGTTACATAAGTTTTGAGCAATTGCCCGTTCCGTTGGTTCAATTATAGGTGCCAGGCCGTGCAGGGCCAATTCCGTGACCTGCGGGCCCCAAAGCCTGCGTCACTTCGTTTACAATGCGCGCCGTTTACGACTTGCCAAGAGACCCTGCCCATGTCCGCCTGCCAGACGCCCCTGATCGTCGCCCTGGATTTCCCTACCCGTGAGGCCGCCCTGAAGCTGGCTGACCAGCTTGACCCTGCGCTGTGCCGGGTGAAGGTTGGCAAGGAGCTGTTCACCAGCAGCGCTTCGGGCATTGTCGAAACCCTGTGTGACAAGGGCTTCGAAGTGTTCCTGGACCTCAAGTTCCACGACATTCCCAACACCACCGCCATGGCGGTAAAGGCCGCCGCCGAGATGGGCGTGTGGATGGTTAACGTACATTGCTCCGGTGGCCTGCGCATGATGGTGGCCTGCCGTGAAGAGCTGGCCAAGCGCAGCGGCCCGCAGCCGTTGCTGATTGGCGTGACCGTGCTGACCAGCATGGAGCGTGAAGACCTGGCCGGCATTGGCCTGGATGTCGACCCCCAAGAGCAAGTGCTGCGTTTGGCGGCGCTGGCGGAAAAAGCGGGTATGGACGGTTTGGTGTGCTCGGCGCTCGAGGCCCCGGCACTGAAGGCGGCGCACCCATCGTTGCAATTGGTGACCCCGGGCATTCGCCCGGCGGGCAGCGCGCAGGATGACCAGCGCCGCATCCTCACCCCGCGTCAGGCACTGGATGCCGGTTCGGACTACCTGGTGATCGGCCGGCCGATCAGCCAGGCTGCAGACCCTGCGCAAGCGTTGGCAGCGGTGGTGGCGGAGATTCGTGGGTAATTAACCTGCGGTTGTCCAGCAAGGGCCTGCGCCGAACCACCGATGTGGGCCCACCACCGATGCCTGTGTCGAACCCCTGATGTGGCTGCACCCCCGATCCGTGTGTAGGAGCGGGTTTACCCGCGAATACGGTAGCGGCGGCAACGGTGAACGGCCGGTGGAAATTGGTCGGCAGGGCTGGCCCTTTCGCGGGTGAACCCGCTCCTACGACGGGCTGTGCTGAGCCAGCGATGTGTGTGTCCGCGAATGCGGCGGCAACGGTGGATGGCCGGTGGAAATTGGCCGGCAGGCCTGGCCCTTTCGGGCCACCGAGGCCTGTGTCGAACCATTGATGCGGCTGCGCCCCCCGTGTAGGAGCGGGTTTACCCGCGAATACGGTGGCGGGGGCAACGGTGGACGGCCGGTGGAAATTGGCCGGCAGGCCCGGCCCTTTCGCGGGTGAACCCGATTACAAGGGCGTGTGCCGGGCCATCGGTGCCGTGCAGGGGCGTTTAAACCTTCAACACCAACTTGCCAAAATTCTCCCCGCTGAACAGCTTCAACAAGGTCTCCGGGAAGGTTTCCAGCCCTTCCACCACGTCCTCTTTGCTCTTCACCTGCCCGCTGGCCAGCCAGCCGGCAATCTCCAGCGCGGCTTTGCCGTAGTCTTTGCTGTAATCCATCACCACAAAGCCTTCCATGCGCGCGCGGTTGACCAGCAGCGACAGGTAGTTGGCCGGGCCTTTTACCGCTTCTTTGTTGTTGTACTGGCTGATCGCGCCGCAAATCACGATGCGTGCCTTGAAGTTGATGCGCGTCAGCACGGCATCGAGGATGTCGCCGCCCACGTTGTCGAAGTACACGTCCACGCCTTTGGGGCATTCGCGCTTCAGGCCGGCCAGCACGTCTTCGGCCTTGTAGTCGATCACGCCGTCAAAGCCCAGTTCGTCCTTCAGGTACTGGCACTTTTCGGCACCGCCGGCAATGCCGACCACGCGGCAGCCCTTGATCTTGGCAATCTGCCCGACAATGCTGCCCACCGCACCGGCCGCGCCGGAAATGACCACGGTATCGCCAGCTTTGGGTTGGCCAACCTCCAGCAGGGCGAAGTAGGCGGTCATGCCGGTCATGCCCAAGGCTGACAGGTAACGGGGTAGGGGGGCGAGCTTGGGGTCGATCTTGTGCAGGCCCTGGGGCTCGCCGGTGAAGTAGTCCTGCACACCGAGGGCGCCGCTCACGTGGTCGCCGGGCTGGTAGCCGGGGTGATTGGAGGCAACCACTTCACCTACACCCAGCGCACGCATTACCTGGCCCAGGGCCACGGGCGGGATGTAGGACTTGCCTTCGTTCATCCAGCCGCGCATGGCCGGGTCCAGCGACAGGTACAGGTTACGCACCAGTACCTGGCCTTCGCCGGGTTGCTCGGCGGGTACGGTCTCGAAGCTGAAGTCGTCACGGCGCACGGCGCCGACCGGGCGTTTGGCAAGCAGGAAGCGGCGGTTGGTCTGGGTCATGGCGGGTCCTTGTGGGCTGTGGAGGGCGTAAGGCGTTCAATCTACCTTGTTGATGAAGGCGGTTCCTTAAAATCACTGACAAGCATGGTAGCCCAACCGTTGCTGTGATGATGCTGCCCGGCCGAGCGGTGGCTGACTATGCTCTGAACCCCACCCAACCCCTCACAGGAGCACGCGATGAGCATGACCTTTTCTGGCCAGGTAGCCCTGGTGACCGGCGCGGGTGCCGGCATCGGCCGGGCAACCGCCCTGGCGTTCGCCCACGAGGGCATGAAAGTGGTGGTGGCCGACCTCGACCCGTTCGGCGGCGAGGCCACCGTGGCGCAGATCCACGCGGCAGGCGGCGAAGCGCTGTTCATTGCTTGCGACGTGACCCGCGACGCCGAGGTGCGCCAGTTGCATGAGCGCCTGATGGCCGCCTACGGTCGGCTGGACTACGCCTTCAACAATGCGGGGATTGAGATCGAGCAACACCGCCTGGCCGAAGGTAGCGAGGCGGAGTTCGATGCCATCATGGGCGTGAACGTGAAGGGCGTGTGGTTGTGCATGAAGTATCAGTTGCCCTTGTTGCTGGCCCAGGGCGGTGGGGCCATCGTCAATACCGCGTCGGTGGCGGGGCTTGGGGCGGCGCCGAAGATGAGCATCTACAGTGCCAGCAAGCATGCGGTCATCGGCCTGACCAAGTCGGCGGCCATCGAGTACGCCAAGAAGGGCATCCGCGTGAACGCCGTGTGCCCGGCCGTGATCGACACCGACATGTTCCGCCGCGCCTACCAGGCCGACCCGCGCAAGGCCGAGTTCGCCGCAGCCATGCACCCGGTGGGGCGCATTGGCAAGGTCGAGGAAATCGCCAGCGCTGTACTGTACCTGTGCAGTGACGGCGCAGCGTTTACCACCGGGCATTGCCTGACGGTGGATGGTGGGGCTACGGCGATCTGAGTCGTTACCGTGCGGGCTGCTGCGTGGGCAAGCCCGCACCTGCGCGTGCGCTCACCAACCCCAGGCCAAACCCACCATGTCGCGCATGGGCAGGCTGCGCGTACCCAGGCCTCTCTTGAGCAAGCCGGGCAGTCAGCTGGCCACTCGGCTAAAAGCTGGCACCTATTTTCAGGCCATACTCGTCACGGGTTTGTTCGTCCGAGTCAGTCATCAGGAACTGCCCATCCAGTTCATAGTTGTAGCGGCTGAAGTAAAGCGAAGCGTATACCGGCACAGTACCGTGTTGGTTGAACAGCACACTAAGTTCGGCAAAGGGGTTGGTGGTATCTTTCAAATCAAGCTCTTCGTTGCTGATGCCATGTATTTTCAATTGCGAATCGCCATTGATAACCTGGCGTATGCCCGCCTCGAAACGCAAGGTGGCATTATTGAAGCGGTAATTGTAACCCGCCGCCAGCTTGGCGAACGGCGTGCGGTTGGTAAGGTCGACATCATGGCGGCTGGTATTGGGTTCCAACCGGTTCCATTTGTAACCGGCGCCCAGCAGCAGGTCGACTGAATGCCGTTCGGCCAGTGCCAACCGCCAACCCAGGTCCAGGTCGGCCTGGCCGTCCTTGAGCTTCTGGTCATGCTGTTTCGAGTACATGCCACTGGCCTCGGCCTGGTAGACAAGGCCTTGCGTGGCCGTCATCTTGTTGCCGTAGTTGAGGAATAAGCCCCCTTCGGGCATATCTTCGGTTTCATTATTACGGCCGTTGAGTTCCAGTTGGGTGTAGCTCCCTTGTAAGCCAAGGGTGAATAACGGGGCGGTGGAAGTTTCGGCATAGCCAACGGTTGGCACAGTAAACAGCAGCAACGGGGTGACCACAGCAGTAAATATGGCTGTTTTCATTGCAAGCTCCAGGGTGCACTGCAGGTCCGGAGAACGGGCCAGTTACCGATCACGATAGCGACGTTTTTATTGTGTGCAGGGGTGTTTAAAAAAATTTCAATACCCCACTTTTGGCGCAAATTTAATGGCGTCAAGAGTGATTAATAAAGTGTGGATTGGAATAAATGAATGTTTTACTTGCGCCGATTTAATATGGGTGGGCGCCGTCGCAGGTTGAGGGACGGGCTATCATTGATGGCCTAGTGATATCGTTTACAGCTGGCACTGAAAGCGACCCTTTTGCAGCCAAAAACGACAAGACATAGCTATTTGACACTATTCTGACGTCAGCCCCTTGTTCATTGGCAGACAACGTTGCCACCCTTAGCCTTCGGATAACCTCACTGGCTGAAAGGGGATCGGCGATGGGCGCGAGCAAGCACGGTGTGCTGGCCAACCTGGGCATGGCCCGCAAACTTGGCCTGGGCTTTGCCTTGGTGCTGCTGCTGACACTGGCGGTGGCGGCTATCGGCGTCGCGGCGTTGCACAGCGTTGGCCAGCGCTTCGACAGCTTGCGTCAGCTGGCCCAGTTCAATACCGACTTGCTGCGTTTGCGCGAGCATGAGCAGGCGTTTGCCCTGCGCTCCGACACGCAGCAGGCCGACGCCTTGCGTGGCGGCCTGCAGGGCTTGGTGGAGCGCGCCCGCGGCCTGCCGGCGCTGGCGGCGGCGCAAACCGATCTTGCGGCCTATGGCCAGGCCTTCGAAGCCTTTGTCGAGGCCGTGCAAGCCAAGGAGCTGGCGCTGGACATGGCCAGCTGGTCGGTGTCCAACGTGTCCAACAACCTTGATGTGCTGCAGGCCGGCCTGGCCGATGACGGCGTGTACACCCTCAAGCAGTCCCAGGGCCAGCAGGGTGGCGAGTTTCTGGAGCAAGCCGCGCAGGTGGCCCAGGTGTCGCGGCTGATGCTGCAGGCCATGGACGAAGCACGGGTACGCCTGGAAAAAAGCCGCAAGGGCGAGGAGGGTGTGAGCCAGGAGCGTATTGCCCAGACGGTGGAGGCCGCTGGCCTGGTCAGCCAGTTGCAAGGCGCGGTTGGCGATGCCGGTTACCAGAGTGTGTTGGGCGAAGTGGCGGGGCACATTGGCAGTTTCTCGGAAAAACTCAACGAATACACCGACCAGCTGGCCCGCGAGCAGGGGCTCAAGGCGCAGTTGCAAGCCAGCGCCGAGCGGGTTACCGGTCGTGTCGACCAGGCCTACCTTGGGCAGGAGCAGGCCCTGCAGGGCGAGCTGCAGCGTAATGCCTTGGCCATCGGCCTGGCCACGGCGCTGGCGCTGCTTGTAGGCGTGTTGGCGGCCTGGCTGATTACCCGGGCTGTGGTCGGCCCGTTGAAGCATGTGATTGCCCGTGCCCAGCGCATTGCGGCGGGGGAGCTGGGTTTCGACGCCCAGGCGCCGCGCCGGGATGAGGTGGGGCAACTGATGCAGGCCATGCAGCAGATGGCGGCGGGGCTCTCGGGCATTGTCAGCGGCTTGCAGCAGGGCATCGAACAATTGGCCGGCAGCGCCCAGGCGTTGTCGACGGTGACTGAGCAGACCAACCGCGAGGTGGGCAGCCAGAAGGAAGAAACCGAACAGGTGGCGACCGCCATGCAGCAGATGACTGCCACGGTGCACGATGTGGCGCGCAATGCCGAGGAGGCGGCGCAGGCGGCCCAGGCGGCGGACGAGAAGGTCGACACCGGCCAGCAGGTGGTGCGCCAGAGCATGCAGCGCATCGAGCAGCTGGCGTCGGCGGCAGAAGCTGCCAGCGCCGGCATCGACAGCCTCAGTGCCGAAATCCACACCATTGGTGACGTGTTGGAAGTGATCAAGAGCGTGGCCGAGCAAACCAACCTGCTGGCGCTTAATGCTGCCATCGAGGCTGCCCGCGCCGGCGAGCAGGGGCGCGGCTTTGCCGTGGTGGCCGATGAAGTGCGCGCCCTGGCGCGGCGTACCCGGCAATCCACCGAGCAGATAGAGACCTTGGTGGCCAGCCTGCGCGGCAATGCCCAACAGTCAGTGACGCAGATCCGCGGCAGTACCGAGCTGGTGCGGCTGGCCGTGGCCGATGCACTGCAGACCGAAAGTGCGCTGGGCAGCATTGCCGCAGCGGTGTCATTGATTCAGCAGATGAACCAGCAGATTGCCGCAGCCGCCGAGCAGCAGAGTTCGGTGGCGGAAGAGATCAGCCGCAGTGTCACGCAGATTCGCGGCAGTGCGGACCAGGCGGCGTTGGCGATGCAGGACAATGCCCGGTCTAGTGTCGAGCTGGCGCAGCTGGGCACCGATTTGAAGGGCATGGTGGGGCATTTCAGGTTGTAATCTCGTTGCCTGTGCCGGCCCATTCGCGGGTTGTGTGATTTCCCGTCGTAGGAGCGGGTTTACCCGCGAAGAGGCCACCCCAGGCAACAACAACCCTCACCCCCTGCGCGGGTTAAGAATCACCAAGGCCAACACCCCCGCCACAATCCCCCAGAACGCCGAACCAATCGAGAACAAGGTCAGCCCCGAAGCGGTCACCATAAAGGTGATCACCGCTGCCTCCCGCTCACGCGCCTCGCTCATGGCCACGGTCAAACCGTTCATGATCGAACCAAACAGGGCCAGTGCCGCAATCGACAGCACCAGTTCTTTCGGCAATGCCGCGAACAGTGCCGCCAAGGTGGCGCCGAACACCCCGGCAATGCCGTAGAAAATCCCGCACCACACCGCCGCGGTGTAGCGTTTGGCCGGGTCTTCATGGGCATGCGGCCCGGTGCAGATCGCCGCGCTGATCGCCGCCAGGTTGACCCCATGCGAGCCGAACGGCGCCAGCAGCAGCGAGGCAAAGCCGGTGGCCGAAATCAGCGGCGAGGCCGGTATCTGGTAGCCGTCGGCACGCAGGACGGCTACGCCGGGCATGTTCTGCGAGGTCATGGCCACCACGAACAGCGGAATGCCGATACTGATGGTTGCCGCCAGCGAGAAGCTTGGTGTGGTCCACACCGGCTTGGCCACTTCCAGGTGGAAGCCGCTGAAGTCCAGCAGGCCCAACGCGCCGGACAATGCCGTGCCCACCAACAGCGCGGCCAGCACGCAATAACGCGGCGACAGGCGCTTGACCAGCAGATAGCTGAAGAACATGCCCAGCACCAGCAACGTGCGGTGCTGGGCGGCCACGAAGATTTCGCTGCCGATCTTGAACAGGATGCCCGCCAGCAGCGCCGAGGCCAGCGAGGCCGGGATGCGTTTGACCAGGCGCTCGAAGCTGCCGGTCAGGCCGCACACCAGCACCAGCAAGGCGCAGGTAATGTAGGCGCCAATGGCTTCGCCATAGCTGACCCCACCCAGGCTGGTGATCAGCAGCGCCGCGCCGGGGGTGGACCAGGCGACGGTGACCGGTGTGCGGTAGCGTAGCGACAGGCCGATACTGCATACCGCCATGCCGATCGACAGCGCCCAGATCCATGACGAGATCTGCGCGGTGGTCAGCCCGGCCGCCTGGCCGGCCTGAAACATCAGCACCAGCGAACTGGTATAGCCGGTGAGCATGGCAATGAAGCCGGCGACCACCGCCGAGGGGGAGGAGTCTGCCAGGGGCCGCAGGCGTGCGGAAGTGGCATCGGTCATGAATAAAATCCTTGTAAAGGTGTAAGCAGTTTTTTCAGACTACAGCGAGCAAGGTTGATCCTTGCCATACAGCGGCCATTGCTTTTAGCCGTACAGTCGCCAAATATTGGGCGCAATTGCGAAACTGCTTTGCAGGGAGGGTCGATGTACAAGGTCTATGGCGACTACCAGTCGGGTAACTGTTACAAGGTCAAGCTCATGTTGAGCCTGCTGGGCCGGCCCTATGAATGGCACCCGGTGGACATCCTCAAGGGCGAGACCGAAACGCCCGAGTTTCTGGCGATGAACCCTAACGGCAAGGTACCGGTGCTGGAACTGGAAGACGGTAGCTACCTGTGGGAGTCCAACGCCATTCTCAACTTCCTGGCCGATGGCAGCGAGTTCCTGCCCAGCGAGCCGCGCCTGCGTACCCAGGTGCTGCAGTGGCAGTTTTTCGAGCAGTACAGCCATGAGCCGTACATTGCCGTGGCGCGGTTCATCCAGTTCTACCTGGGGCTGCCGGACGAGCGCCTGGACGAGTACCGCAAATTGCACAAGGGCGGCTACAAGGCGCTGAAGGTGATGGAGCGACAGTTGCAGATGACGCCTTACCTGGTGGGTGAGCACTACTCGATTGCCGATGTGGCGTTGTATGCCTACACCCATGTGGCGCAGCAGGGCGGGTTCGACCTGGCAGAGTACCCGGCGGTAAGGGCCTGGCTGGAGCGGGTCAGCAGCCACCCGCGGCATGTGCCGATGGTGGGTTGAAAGCCGACCTGTTTTCCAGGCGCTTGCGCAACCCTTGTGTTCGCGGGCGTGCCCGCGAACACGGGCGCAGCCCGTGCCAACCACCGCGATGCCTGCTTCGCGGGCTCGCCCGCTCCCACAAGGGATCTGCAGCGTCAGTCAGATGGTGGCAAACCGCTCATCCAGGTAAGCGATGATCGCCTTGGACTCATACATCCAAGTCACCTTGCCGGCTTCTTCAATGCGCAGGCATGGCACTTTCACTCGGCCGCCACCTTCTTGCAGGGCCTGGCGGTGCACCGGGTCGTTCTTGGCGTCGCGCAGCGCCACCGGCACGTTCAAACGGTGCAGGGTGCGGCGGGTTTTGACGCAGAACGGGCAGGCGTGGAACTGGTACAGCGCCAGCCCCTTGGCCGCTTGCTCGATGCGGGCCTGGGCGGCCGCGTCGCGCTTGCGCTTGGCCGGGCGGCTGATCCAGTCACCGAACACAATGAGCTGGCCGAGGCCAACCCGCAGGGCTTTGACGATCATGGGCAACTCCTGAAATGCAAAAGCCGACCCTGAAGGGTCGGCTTGGGGTCAGCAACCAATCACTTGATCAGGCTGAGGAACTCGCTACGGGTGGCGGCGTTATCGCGGAACTCACCCAGCATCACCGAGGTGATCATGGTCGAATTCTGCTTCTCGACACCGCGCATCATCATGCACATGTGCTTGGCTTCGACCACCACGGCCACACCCGCGGCACCGGTTACCTGCTGCACGGCTTCGGCGATTTGGCGGCTGAGGTTTTCCTGGATCTGCAGGCGGCGGGCGTACATGTCGACGATACGTGCCACCTTGGACAGGCCCAGTACCTTGCCCTTCGGCAGGTAGGCAACGTGTGCCTTGCCAATGAACGGCAGCATGTGGTGTTCGCACATCGAATACAGCTCGATGTCCCGGACCAGCACCATTTCGCTGTTGTCAGAGCTGAACAAAGCGTTGTTGGTGACTTCTTCCAGTGTTTGCTCATAACCGCGGCAAAGGTACTTCATCGCCTTTGCAGCCCGCTTGGGCGTGTCGAGCAGGCCCTCACGGGAGACGTCCTCGCCAATCTGGCTGAGGATCTCGGTGTAGTTCTGTTCCAGGGACATGGATCTACCTGTGGGAAAAAATCGCAAAAACGAAGGGTACGGCGGTGAGGGCGGCGCTGCAAGCGCGGCGTTACTCGTCGCGGCCTTCGAGCATGGTTCGCTTCAGCATCACATACACCGCGCCGGTGCCGCCGTGGCGGGCACTGCACGAGGCAAAACCGAGCACTTGCGGGTGCTGGCGCAGCCAGGTGTTGACGTGGCTCTTGATCATCGGGCGCTTGCCGTCCAGGCGCGCGGCCTTGCCGTGGGTCACTCGCACGCAGCGCACCTCCAGTTTGGTGGCTTCGGCGATGAAGTCCCACAAGGTTTCGCGGGCCTTTTCCACCGTCATGCCGTGCAGGTCGAGGCTGCCCTCGAATGGAATCTGCCCCAGCTTCAGCTTGCGCAGTTGGCCTTCCTGTACGCCATCGCGGCGCCACATCAGCTCGTCTTCGGCGCCTACGTCGATGACGAACTGGTCGGACATGCCATCGATGACCAAGGCCTTGTCACTGCGCACGGTCGCCGCCTGGCGCAGGCCGGCCAGCTTCTGGCGGTCGGCCTTGGGCTTGCCGACGTCGGCACGGTCGTGGCTGATCGGCTTTACGCCGCGCACTTCGGCCTTGAACAGGGAAAAATCGTCGTCTTGCATGATGCCTCCACGTAGGCGACGTAGTTTACGCGACTGTGGGGCCGTGTGCAGCCTGTGCGGGCCTCTTCGCGGGTAAACCCGCTCCTACGGGGATGTCACAGAGCCTGAAGGCGGCGGGGTACCTGTAGGAGCGGGTTTACCCGCGAAGAGGCCCGCACAGGTTACGCAAAACCATCAATCGTGCTTCTTCATCAGGTGCGGCGACAGGTTAAGCTCCCGCCCGCGGCGCAAGCGGATACGGCTGCGCCGCCAGAAGCGCACACCCAGCCACAGCAACAGCAAGCCAGCCACGGTGAGGATGCTGGACAACGGTTTGTTGGCGTTGAGTTCCTGCAGGGCAGGGTAGTTGCCCAGCAGGCCGGCGACGCCGGCCATGGCCAGCAATACGCCCAGCGTCGCCAGCAGGGCCGACAGACCGGCCGCCAGGCGGGCGCCCCAGTTACGCGGCTCGCGCGGGCGCAGGCGCTTGGCGTCGAAACTGCCTTTAAGCTTCATTCCGCTCTCCTCGGTGGATATCCGGAATTCGACCTGCTGCTGCCCATCGGGTTCCGCCCGGCTGCCGGGCGGTCCTGCAAGCCGCTCAGATCAGGCTCGCGGTGGGTGCGACGCAAGCGAAGTTGTCAGCCATCACGGCCATTTCGCACTGGTGAATCTGCGCGGCCGGAATGACGCCGTCCTTGAATGCCAGGTCGCGGGTGGCCGACGCGTCTTCTACCAGGGTGCACCGATAACCATAGTCCTTGGCGCGGCGAACGGTGGTGCTGACGCTGGAATGGCTCATGAAACCACAGACGATCAGGTCCAGGTGGCCCAGCTCCTGCAAAGTTTCGTGCAGCTTGGTGTTCTTAAACGCGTTGGGCATGCGTTTTTCGATGACGATTTCACCTTCCAGCGGCTCCAGCCCCGGAATGAACTGGCCAGCCGGCCCCTGGGGGTCGAAGCGGCCACCAACAGTGCCCAGGTGGCGAACATGGATGATCGGACGGCCGCTTTTACGGGCGGCGTCGAGCAACCTGGCGATGTTGGCCACGGCCTCGTCCATGCCTGACAGCTTCAGGGGACCACTGAGGTACTCCTTTTGTGCATCGATGATGATCAGGCTGGCGTGGCTCAGCTTGGCCGGCGGATAGTCGCGGCCAGTGAGGCGAAACATCGTGGTTGGAACGGACATCAAGGGCTCCTTGGATAGGGCTTTTGTATACCTATTCTCCCCTGCCTTGGCGCCAATGGGAATGGTTGACAACGCAAGCGGCATGGTTACTGGCCTGTGGCTAGCCTTTGGGCAAGGCAAAGGAACAAATGTGCGGGTGGGGCTGTTAGACTTTTGTCCGGTCTGAAAATAGGAGTACCCCGTGATCACATCCCGTCTGCGCACGCTGCGCGACTACATCCGCTGGGCGGTCAGCCGCTTCCACGAGCATGACCTGTTCTTCGGTCACGGTGCCGACAACGCCTGGGACGAAGCCCGCCTGCTGGTGCTGGGTGCGGTGCACCTGCCATGGGAGGTAGCCGACAGCTACCTGGACTGCATGCTCGAGGACGACGAGCGAGTACGCCTTCAGCACCTGCTCAAGCGCCGTATCGAAGAGCGTGTACCGGCCGCCTACCTGCTGGGCGAGGCCTGGTTCTGCGGCATGTCGTTCATTGTCGACGAGCGGGTGCTGGTGCCGCGTTCGCCCATTGGCCAGCTGATCGAAAAACGTTTTGAGCCGTGGCTGGCCAGCGAGCCGGCGCGCATTCTGGACCTGTGCACGGGGTCGGGTTGCATCGGCATCGTCGCCGCTGACGTGTTCCCCGAGGCCGAGGTGGTGTTGGCCGACCTGTCGTTCCAGGCCCTTGAAGTGGCCAACCAGAACATCGAGCGCCATGGCCTGGACGGGCGCGTGTACACCGTGCAGGGCGATGGCTTTGGCGGTTTGCCGGGGCAGCGTTTCGACCTGATCCTGTCCAACCCGCCGTATGTCGATGCCGAAGACTTCGACGACATGCCGGCCGAGTACCACCATGAGCCCGAGCTGGGCCTGGCCTGCGGCAGCGACGGCCTGGACCTGGTACGGCGGATGCTGGCCGAAGCGGCTGACCACCTGACCGAGAAGGGTTTGCTGATTGTCGAAGTGGGCAACAGCCAGGTGCATGTCGAGGCGTTGTACCCAGAGGTGGACTTTGCCTGGCTGGAATTCGAGCGTGGCGGGCACGGGGTGTTCATGCTCACCGCCGAGCAGTGCCGCCAGCATCAGGAATTGTTCAAGGCCCGCGTTTAGGCTATTTGGGGCTGCTTTGCAGCCCATCGCGACACAAGGCCGCTCCCACAAGGTGCTGATCAATCTGTGGGAGCGGCCTTGTGTCGCGATGGGCCGCGAAGCGGCCCCAATCTCCACCGGCAGATGCGGTCTTAGCGGGTTGCAATCCAGATCAACAGCCCTGCCTGGAACACGGCAAACGCCACCAGGCAGGTAATGGTGAAACGCAATCCGCCGTCTTCGCGCTGGTATTTGGCCACGCGCTCATCCCGCTCGCGCAGTTGCCCTTCCTTTTCCTGCAGTTGCTGGTCCGCCTGCTGCAGCAGGTTGGCGGCATCCAGAATCTCCACCCGCTGCAGGCGCTCGTTGCTCCAGGCGGCCTTGAGCTGGCCCACCGTCATATCCGCGGTACGGCCCTTCAGGTGCTGGCTGTCCTCGTACTGCACCTCGATACCCACCCCGCGCAAGCAGTGGTCACGGCGCAGGCGTGAGTCCTCGTTCAGGGCATCCTTGCTCGGCAGCGCCATGCCTTCAACCCGGTAGTGCGACCACCTGCGCTGCAACCACTGCGCGGCCTGGGCCAGCATGAAACGGCCGATGCCACGGTTCACAGGTTCCAGTTGCAGGCCATGTTCATTGCCAATACGCACCAGGCGCTCGGCATGGTCGACGCGGATGTCCAGGCGGTTCTGCTCTTTGTGCACTTTCTGCCCAGGCAGCTGGATTTCCATGCGCAGCAGGCTGTGTGCCTTGTCATGGCGCTCGGCATAGCCGAACTGCACAAAACGCAGCGGCCGCGCGCCGGTGCTGCGGTCGGTAGGCAGTGCTGCCAGGCGCAGCAGCTGGAAATGTTCGGCGGTCAGCTCGGCCCAGGGCAGGGCGGGGATTTCCTGGGGTTCTTCGGCCGGCTCGACGGCGGTGGGGGAGGTGGTCATCAGGGCTTGTCCTCAGCTATGCCTGCTTTATCGGCAGGCATGGCTGAGACCTGAGCCTGTTTGACTTACGCCGAAGGCAAATGCTGGATGAACGTCACAATTCGCTCGCCCAGCTCACGCGCCAGCGGCAGCTCGGGGTTGAGGTAGCTGTCGCGCTGCTGGCTCATGCCCTTGGGGCTGATGCGCAGCATGTGGTTCATGCCATCGATCAGGACCAGTTGTGCATCTGGCTTGGCCGCTTTCAGCCGTTGGGCGTCGGCCACGTCCACCTGCACGTCGTTGCGCCCCTGCACGATCAGCGCGGGCATCGGCAGGCGGGCAAAGGCGGCTGCCGGGTTTTGCTGGAACAGCGAAATCAGGTACGGCTGCACGCTGGGGCGAAACACCTGGCGCAACGGCGCTGGCACATCCAGGCTGGTCTGCCCGGCCTGCAGGCGGTCGAGCAGGGCACTGCCACCGGCCAGTTGCGCGGGCGGCAGGCGCTGGGCCAGTTGTTCGTGCAGCACCTCGGCCAGCGGCCGGCCGCTGCCGGCCAGGGTGATGACTGCGCTGGCGCCAGCCTGCTCGGCGGCCAGGCTGGCAATCAGTGCGCCTTCGCTGTGGCCAATCAGGATCAGCGGGCCGAAGCGCGGGTCGGCTTTGAGCTTGCGGCTCCAGGCGACCACATCGGCCACGTAGCGCTCCACGCTGAGGTCACGCTCGTCAGGCGTGGCCGGCTGGCTGGCGGCCACCCCGCGTTTGTCGTAACGCACGCTGGCAATGTGTTCGTTGGCCAGCAGCAGGGCCAGGCGCTTCAGGTTGTCGACCCGGCCCGACGCCGGGTTGTTGCCGTCGCGGTCGGTGGGGCCGGAGCCGGCGATGATCAGCACCACTGGCGGCGGGGTGGCCTGTTGTGGCAGCAGCAGGCTGCCGTGCAGCACGCCCTGGCCGGTGTCCAGGTCGATCGGGCGTTGCAGTACAGTGGGGGCGGCGGCCTGGGCCAGGCCGGTGCACAGCAGGAAGAGCAAGGCGACGAGGCGCGACATCATGCGGTACTACATGGGGAGATGTGGGTTTGACCCAATGTTTGCAGGAAGGTTCTCGGGTGTGCATGGCAGGTTCGGCCTCTTCGCGGGTGAACCCGCTCCTACGGGGGGGGCTGCACACCATTGGAATCTGGTGGTGACCGTGTAGGAGCGGGTTTACCCGCGAAGAGGCCAGCACAGTCGAGCCAACCATCTGTATACTGCTGCTTTCGTCCATTTCAGGCAGAACTCGCGGAGCGTCCATGTCCGGCAATACCTACGGCAAGCTGTTCACTGTCACCACCGCTGGCGAGAGCCATGGCCCGGCGTTGGTCGCCATTGTCGATGGATGCCCTCCGGGCCTGGAAATTTCCCTCGCCGACCTGCAGCACGACCTTGACCGGCGCAAGCCCGGCACCAGCCGGCACACCACCCAGCGCCAGGAAGCCGACGAGGTAGAAATCCTTTCCGGCGTGTTCGAAGGCCGCACCACCGGCTGCTCGATCGGCCTGCTGATCCGCAACACCGACCAGAAGTCCAAGGACTACTCGGCCATCAAGGACCTGTTCCGCCCGGCCCACGCCGACTACACCTACCACCACAAGTACGGTATCCGCGACTACCGCGGCGGCGGCCGCAGCTCGGCCCGCGAAACCGCCATGCGCGTGGCCGCCGGCGCTATCGCCAAGAAGTTCCTGGCCACCCAGGGCATCACCGTGCGTGGCTACATGAGCCAGCTGGGCCCGATCGAAATCCCGTTCAAGACCTGGGAGTCGGTGGAGCAGAACGCCTTCTTCAGCCCTGATCCGGACAAAGTACCTGAGCTGGAGGCCTACATGGACCAGCTGCGCCGAGATCAGGATTCGGTGGGCGCCAAGATCACCGTGGTCGCAGAAGGCGTGATGCCCGGGCTGGGCGAGCCGATCTTCGACCGCCTGGATGCAGAGCTGGCCCATGCGCTGATGAGCATCAACGCGGTCAAGGGCGTGGAAATCGGCGCCGGCTTCGCCAGTGTGGCTCAGCGCGGCACCGAGCACCGGGACGAGCTGACCCCGGAAGGCTTCCTCAGCAACAATGCAGGCGGCATTCTGGGCGGTATTTCCTCCGGTCAGCCGATCGTTGCGCACCTGGCGCTGAAGCCCACTTCCAGCATCACCACCCCGGGCCGCTCGATCGATGTCGATGGCAACCCGGTGGACGTCATCACCAAGGGCCGCCATGACCCGTGCGTGGGTATCCGTGCCACGCCGATTGCCGAGGCGATGATGGCCATTGCGCTGATGGACCACCTGCTGCGCCACCGTGCGCAGAATGCCGATGTGCAAGTGAATACCCCGGTGCTGGGCCAGCGCTGATCCACCTGCACCGGCCTCTTCGCGGGTAAACCCGCGCCTACATTGGGATATCACTGCCCTCAGGTGCAGTGACAGGGTGAAATCCGCGTAGGCGCGGGTTCACCCGCGAAGAGGCCGGCCCAGGTCCCCACAAGGCCACCCCATGCAACCCATCCCCTACTGGCGCCTGTCCAGCTTCTACCTGTTCTATTTCGCCCTGCTGGGCTCCACCGCACCGTTCCTGGCGCTGTACTTCGACCACCTGGGCTTCTCCCCGGCGCGCATCGGCGAGCTGGTGGCCATCCCCATGCTGATGCGCTGCGTGGCCCCCAACCTGTGGGGCTGGCTGGGCGATCGCACGGGCCAGCGCCTGTTGATCGTCCGCCTTGGCGCGCTGTGCACCCTGGCCACCTTCGCCTTGATCTTCTTCGGCAAAAGCTACGCCTGGCTGGCGCTGGTGATGGCCCTGCACGCGTTCTTCTGGCATGCGGTGCTGCCGCAGTTCGAGGTCATCACCTTGGCCCACCTGCACGGGCAAACGTCGCGCTACAGCCAGGTACGTCTGTGGGGTTCGATCGGTTTCATCCTCACCGTGGTTGGCCTGGGCCGCTTGTTCGAGTGGTTGAGCCTGGACATCTACCCGGTGGCGCTGGTCACGATCATGGCCGGCATCGTTGCCGCCAGCCTGTGGGTGCCCAATGCCCAGCCGGTGGAACAGGGTGGGCGCAGCGGCACGGAGGGCTTCCTGCAGCAGTTGCGTGCCCCGGGGGTGATCGCGTTCTACGCGTGCGTGGCCCTGATGCAGCTCAGCCACGGGCCGTACTACACCTTCCTTACCCTGCACCTGGAGCACTTGGGCTACACGCGCGGTGCCATCGGCCTGTTATGGGCGCTTGGGGTGGTGGCCGAGGTGCTGATGTTCATGGTCATGAGCCGCCTGTTCGCCCGTTTCAGCGTGCAGCGCGTGCTGTTGGTCAGCTTCCTGCTGGCGGCATTGCGCTGGCTGCTGCTGGGCAGCCTGGCCCAGGAGCCGGCAGTACTGATCTTCGCCCAGTTGCTGCACGCGGCCACCTTCGGCTGCTTCCATGCCGCCAGCATCGCGTTCGTCCAGGCCAGCTTCGGTGCCCGCCAGCAGGGCCAGGGCCAGGCGCTTTACGCAGCGCTGTCGGGTACCGGCGGTGCGCTGGGGGCGCTGTACTCAGGCTACAGCTGGAAGCTGCTGGGCCCCACCTTCACCTTTGGTATGGCCAGTGCCGCAGCCTTGGCCGCAGCCGTTATCATTGCCCTTTGTTCGCAACCGACCAGGACCCGCCCCTGATGAGCATTCTCAGCGTTTTCCACCCCGCCAGCCCGGCACTGCCGAACAAGGTGCTGACTCACCACGACGACATCGCCGCTACGTTGGCCGAGCAGGGCGTGCGCTTTGTGCATGCCGAACCTGGCCTGCGGGTGCGCCCGGGCACGGCCCAGGACGAGGTGCTGGAGGTTTGCCGCGTGTATCTGGATGAGTTGATGACGGTGCATGGTAGCAAGGCCTTCGCGCTGCTCAACCGCGACGGTGAAGACCCGGCACAGGTCGATGTGCGTGATGAACATGTGCATGATGCCGACGAGCTGTTCGCCGTGGTCAGCGGGCGGGCGCAGGTTGGCCTGCGGCTGGGGGACTGGGTGTACTCGGTGCTGTGCGAGAAGGGTGACCAGCTGCTGGTGCCGGCCGGGACGCGGCGCTGGGTTGAGTTGGGTGATACACCGTTTTGCCTGGCGTTGCGCTTGTATGGCAGCGAGCAGGGTGTGGAGGCGCGGTTTACCGGGGATGTGACGGCGCGGGCATTCCTTGGGATCGACGAGCTGTAATGGCATTGCCGGCCTCTTCGCGGGTTAACCCGCTCCTACAGCGTTTGCGCCGCCCTTAGGCATCACGCAGTCAATGTAGGAGCGGGTTCACCCGCGAAGAGGCCAGGTCAGGCGACACAAATCTCAACGATAGGTCGGCAAGGCAAACCGCTGCTGGCTCTGCAGCATCGAGATGACCGGCAATTCACTGGCCTCTTCAGCCAGGTCACGACGGATGGCACTGATCGCCCAGGACAGCTGTTCGGCACTGTGCAATTGCCCATAGGTCAGCACCCGGCGGGTGACCTTGCCATCCGCTGCGCGCAGGGTAAGCAGTACACCGCCATCGGGCCGGGCTTTGGTGTTCACCTGATAGGCCGAAAATACCGATGCGAACTTTTGCTGGATGAGGTCCATATCAACTCCTGGCTGTTGTGTGGCAGACATGAGTTGATGGTTGCAGTGACCGTGCCAGAATCCTGTTTGGCGAAAAACCCAGTAAATACAGGCGGTTATGGGTGATTTGCAGAAGCGGCATCGTGCAGGCTGCACGGTCGTGCATTTTGCACAGTGCATTTTGCACGGGTCAGGGTTTGCCTATCGGCCTCATAGAATCTGAACCTTTGACCGCAATGGCATGCCTGACGAACACTTGGGCCATCAATTATGCCAGGAGGTTCCCTATGTCCAGCCAAGCCGCACCCGCCACCATGACCGATGACGAAACCGCTGCGTTCGCCGAGCAGGTGTTCGAACGTGCCCGCCAGGGCGACGCCGACATGCTCGGGCGCCTGCTTGCCAGCGGCCTGCCGGCCAACCTGCGTAATCACAAGGGCGATACCTTGCTGATGCTGGCCAGCTACCACGGCCACCACGAGGCGGTGCGCGTGCTGCTGGCGCAAGGTGCCGATCCGCTGATTGCCAACGACAATGGCCAACTGCCGATTGCCGGTGCCGCATTCAAAGGGGACCTGGCGATGATTCGCCTGCTGGTGGAGCATGGCGTGCCGGTGGATGCCGCCGCGCAGGACGGTCGCACCGCGCTGATGTTGGCGGCGATGTTCAACCGCAGCGAAATCCTCGACTATCTGCTGGCCCAGGGGGCCGACCCGGCGCACCAGGACGCCCGCGGCATCACCGCCCTGATGGCGGCGCAAACCATGGGCGCAGCAGACACCGCCGCGCGCCTGCAAGTGCTGGCCGGCTAACCGCCTGGGGGCATTTGCGGCTATCCTTGGCGACTTTTCACCCGTCGCAGGCCCCCTTTCATGAAAACTCAGTTGCTCGAATTCATCAGCCTCATTGGCGCCGGCTGCATGCGTGAGGCAGATATCGAGCGTATCGCCGACGAGGCCGCCCAGGCCTACGCCGACCCTGTCGCCTTCCTGGCCGCCAACCCCGACATCAACTACGACGACACTTTCCCGATGCCTTTGGGCGAATGGGTGGTGCTGGGCAGCCTGCCGGATACCGTGGTGTTCCAGGCCGACAGCTACCAGGCGCTGTTCCAGCAGATCAGCGACTCGTTCGACAACAGCGTGCCGTTTACCCTCAAGCCCAAGCAGCTGGCCCGTACCGAGCCACTGACCGCGCTCAACCGTATCCAGGTGCAGATGGGCGCGCTGAACAAGGAGGCCGGGGGTTATGTGCTGCTCAACTTCAGCCAGTTGCTCGATGATGAACTGCAGATGGTCATGGTGGGGCAGCAGGACCTGGCGCGGGTAATGGAACTGGGGGCAGCGCTGGGCATCAAGGTCGAGCCGGCGCTGGAAGCCCTGAAGGTCGCCGTACACATCTAAAGCCTGGCGCAGTCCTTTCGGGAGCAACTGTCTTGCTCAATTTCTGAAAGCTGGCGCGATCCGTGTGTGTGGCCTTGTGTCGCGAAAGGGCTGCACAGCAGCCCCGGGATTTCAGCGTCGATGCAAATAATGCCGGGGCCGCTTCGCGGCCCTTTCGCGACACAAGGCCGCTCCCACAGATACTCCACCGCATCAGGCCCTGTGATATCCCTGTGGGAGCGGGCGAGCCCGCGAAGAGGCCGGCTCACGAAATATCAATCTTCAGCCCAGCGCAGTGTCGAGAAACATCATCACCGCAAACCCACCCATCAACCCCAGGGTCGCCGCTGTCTGGTGCCCGTTGCGGTGGGTTTCGGGGATCACCTCGTGGCTGACCACAAAGATCATCGCCCCCGCCGCCAGCCCCATGCTGATCGGGTAGGCGAGGGCAAAGTCTGTAGAAATCCCCAGCCCGATCACCGCCCCTAGCGGCTCCATCAGGCCCGACCCTATCGCCACCAACGCGGCCTTCAGGTTGGAAAGCCCCGTGGCGCGCAAGGCCAGCGCCACGGCCAGCCCCTCGGGGATGTCCTGAATGGCGATGGCACTGGTCAGTGGCAGGCCGATGTTCATGTCGCCATTGGCAAAGCTCACGCCAATCGCCATGCCTTCAGGCAGGTTGTGCAGGGTAATCGCCAGCACAAACAGCCACACCCGGCTGATGCGCTCGGCTTCGGGGCCGCACGGGCCGGTGCTTTCGTGTTCATGCGGGGTGAAGCGGTCCAGGCCCAGCATCAGCAGCACACCCAGGCCCATGCCCAGCACCACGGTAAACGCAGCGGCCGGGCCGTTGCCCGTGATCTCGCGGGCAGCCTCCAGGCCCGGCAAAATCAGCGAAAACGAGCTGGCGGCCAGCATCATGCCGGCAGCAAAGCCCAGCATCACGTCCTGGGTGCGCGCGTTGACATCGCGCAGCACCACTGCCAGCACGGCGCCCAGTGCGGTGGCCCCAAAGCCGGACAACCCGCCCAGCATGGCCAGGTGCAGGTTGTCGGCATGGTCGCCGTTCACCGCGTTCCAGAGGCTGGCGGCCAGCAGCACGCACACCGCCAGCAGGCTCAGCCCCAGGCCGGCGCTGAGCCAGGGGGTATCGGTAACCTGCTGGCGCCAGGCCTGCAGCAGTGAAGAGGGGGCGGCGCTTTGGCTGTGGGTGGGTGGCATGCGAACCTCGAATCAGTGAATGCAGTCAGTCTACCGAGGGACCTGCGACATCCGCCAAGGATTCCCTTCTATTGCTGCGATAGCTGACTATGCTGTGCAGCAAAGCCTCTGGACAGGAATTCAGACATGGGATCTACCTTCAACAGCCTGGTCGGGCTGATCATTCTGGCGCTGGATATCTGGGCCATTCTCAACGTGATCAAGAGTGGCAGCGAGGTGGGCATCAAGGTGTTGTGGATCTTGTTGATTGCCTTGTTGCCGGTGGTGGGGCTGGTGATCTGGGCGATTGCCGGGCCGCGGGGAAATGTGCGGCTCTAGGCGCGTTACTGACATAGCCAGTAATAGGGCCGTGACAAAATTTTCACATTGGTTTAAACAGAATCCGCACCCGCATAATGCTGCGTTGGCCTAGCGCCATCGCCTCTTCGCAAACCGCAATCCTAGGACCTTCCCATTCATGGCTAACACGGACGCCTTGAAGCAACAGGGCGCGCGAACGTCATTTTCGCCGACCTTGAAATCCCACCTGGCCTATACGCTGCTTAGCGGCCTGGTGATCATGCTGATGCTCAGCCTCGTGCGCCTGGCGCTGCTGGCCTACAACAACGACATGGTCGGCGATACCCCTTATTCGACGGTCGCCGAAGGCTTCCTCAACGGCTTGCGCTTCGACCTGCGGGTGGTGGTTTACATCAGTATTCCGCTGCTGCTGGCCATCCTCAGCCCCTGGGCCATGGCCCGGCGTGGCGTGTTCCGTTTCTGGCTGACCCTCGCTTCGAGCGTGGTGATGTTCCTCGGCCTGATGGAAATGGACTTCTACCGCGAGTTCCACCAGCGCCTCAACGGCCTGGTTTTCCAATACATCAAGGAAGACCCGAAAACCGTCATGAGCATGCTCTGGTACGGTTTCCCGGTGGTCCGCTACCTGCTGGCCTGGGCCTTCGGGACCTGGCTGCTGAGCCTGCTGTTCAAAGGTATCGATCGCGCCACCCGTGCCGAAGGCCTGTACCGCGTTGCCCCGTGGTACAAGCGCCTGGCGGTATTCATGGTGATCTTGCTGGTGGCCGTGGTCGCTGCCCGTGGCACCCTGCGCCAGGGCCCGCCGATGCGCTGGGGTGATGCCTTCACCACGGACTCCAACTTCGTCAACCAGCTGGGCCTGAACGGCACCCTGACCCTGATCGACGCTGCCAAGAGCCGTTTTGGCGAGGACCGTGCCAACATCTGGAAGCCAGTCCTGGAGCAGGACGTGGCCACGCAAAGTGTGCGTGAGCAACTGCTGACCGCCCACGACACGCTGGTCGACGCCGACGAAGCCGCTATCCGCCGCGACTTTGTGCCGCCGGCTGACCGTACCCTGCCGATCAAGAACGTGGTGGTGATCCTGATGGAAAGCTTCGCCGGCCACTCGGTAGGCGCGCTTGGCAGCCCCAACAACATCACCCCGTACTTCGACAAGCTGGCCAAAGAAGGCCTGCTGTTCGACCGCTTCTTCTCCAACGGCACCCATACCCACCAGGGCATGTTCGCCACCATGGCCTGCTTCCCCAACCTGCCAGGTTTCGAATACCTGATGCAGACCCCGGAAGGCGGCCATAAGCTGTCGGGCCTGCCGGCCCTGCTCAGCGCCCGTGACTACGACGACGTGTACGTCTACAACGGCGACTTTGCCTGGGACAACCAGTCCGGGTTCTTCGGCAACCAGGGGATGACCACCTTCATCGGCCGTAATGACTTCGTCAACCCGGTGTTCTCCGACCCGACCTGGGGTGTGTCCGACCAGGACATGTTCGACCGCGGCAACGAAGAGCTGGCCAAGCATGATGGCAAGAAGCCGATCTACGCGCTGCTGCAGACGCTGTCCAACCACACGCCGTATGCCCTGCCGAAGGACTTGCCGGTAGAGAAAGTGACCGGCCAGGGCCGTCTGGACGAGCACCTGACCGCCATGCGTTATTCGGACTGGGCGCTGGGCCAGTTCTTCGAGAAGGCGCGTAAGGAGCCTTACTTCAAGGACACCCTGTTCGTCATCGTCGGTGACCATGGCTTTGGCAACAACCAGCAGGTTACCGAGCTGGACCTGGGCCGCTTCAACGTGCCGCTGCTGCTGATTGCCCCGGGCATTCAGGAGAAGTTCGGTGCGGTGAACCACACTGTGGGTACCCAGGTCGACATCGTGCCGACCATCATGGGCCGCCTGGGTGGCAAGGCTCGCCACCAGTGCTGGGGGCGCGACCTGCTCAACCTGCCCGAGGGTGACCAGGGCGTGGGCATGATCAAACCGTCGGGCAGCGAGCAGATTGTCGGGTTGGTGCAGGGTGACCGTATCCTGATCGAGTCCAAAGACATGAGCCCGCGGATGTACCGCTACCAGTTGGGCAGCGAGTTCAAGGCCGAACTGATCGAAAGCCCGGACCAGCCGGAAATGCTCAAGAAGCTGGAAGCGTATATCCAGACGGCGACCAAGAGCCTGCTGGATAACACCGCTGGCGTGGTGCACGGCACACCGAAGTAAACCGGGGCCGCGTTGCGGCCCATTCACGGGCTTGCCCGCGCCCACAGGCTTGTACAGGGTTCGAACCTTGTGCTGGCCCTGTGGGCGCGGGCAAGCCTGCGAATGGGCCCCGCACAATTTCACCGGACTGAACATTATCCCCGCCCCAAGGTCAGTTATTCAGGCATCACACACCTGGTGTTCGTTGACTGAGAGGGTCCGTTCAATGAAAGAGTGGGAAGTCATTTTTGCCGACCAGAAGGGCGAACCGTCCACATTGCTGTTGCATGCCGAGCATTGCCCCAGCGAGGAAGACGTTGCGCGGGCCATCCGCTCACACCTGTTTCCGGTGATGGACGAGCTGGACCTCAACGACTTCCAGGACCGGATCATCTCCCCGACCGCACGCTGGCTCAAAGAGCATAGTGGTGTGACCATCACCAGCATTCACGAAGTCCCCTGAACCACACGTTTGCGTGGTGCCTTGGCAGGCACTACGCTGGAGAAGGGCCTGCCTGTTCTGCGGGTTGGCGCCGCTACAATTCGCGTCTTGCATCAGCTCGAACTGCACGGCCTTTGCCGGCAGGTGCGTAGTGCACGGAAAGTCTATCCATTGCTTTATTCAGGAGGACGATTCATGAGCAGCCAGAACGACGATATCAGCAGCAACGTCCTGCGCCAGATGAAAGCAGGCGGTTTCGACTTCACCCAGATCCACCCCATCGAGTTCTATGCCGTATTCCCGGACGAAGCAGGGGCCCGTCGTGCAGCCGGGCAGTTTCGCGGGGAATCGCTCAATGCCCAGGTGAAGGAGCTGGGCGACGGTGCCTGGCACCTGGAACTGAGCAAGGTCATGTACGCCACCCATGGCGGGATTGGCGACTTTGAAGAGGCCTTCGAGCAGTTGGTGACACCGTATGGGGGTGAGGTGGAAGGGTGGGGCGTCAAGCACGAACGGCTCACGGCCTGACAGTTTTGTGTTGGCCCGTT
>NZ_BCBP01000069.1:0-35082 GCF_001753955.1 Pseudomonas sp. NBRC 111139 | reverse complement strand
ATCGCGCCAGCTTTCAGAAATTGAGCAAGACAGTTGCTCCCACAGGGTTGAGCCTGCGGGAGCGGTGTCGCTTACTCAGCTAATTTGTAAGCGATGATGTAATCGCCCATCTTGGTGCCCAGCGAGCCATGGCCGCCGGCAGTCACCAGCACATATTGCTTGCCGTCCTTGCCGGTGTAGCTCATCGGCGTAGCCTGGCCACCCGCTGGCAGGCGTGCCTTCCACAATTCCTTGCCGTTGTTCACGTCATAGGCGCGCAGGTACTGGTCGAGCGTGCCGCTGAGGAAACCGACGCCACCGGCGGTGACGATCGAGCCACCCATGCTTGGCACGCCAACCGGCAGGCCGATCGGCACCGGAGTGCTGTCCCGGGTGGTGCCGTTCTTGTGTTTCCACACCACCTTGTTGGTGAACAGGTCGATGGCGGCGACGTAGCCCCAGGCGGGTGCCTGGCACGGTACGCCGAGCGGCGACATGAACGGGTGCATGGTCACTGCATACGGTGCACCGGTGTTCGGCTGCACGCCGCTGGTCTCACTTTCGCGCTTGCTGCCTTCGGCAACCTGCTCACGCGGGACCATCTTCGACACGAACGCCATGTAGTTGGGCGAAGTGAACAGCAACTGGCGCACCGGGTCGACCGACACGCTGCCCCAGTTGAATACACCTACGTTGCCGGGGTAGACCAACGAACCTTGTTCGGATGGCGGGGTGTACTGGCCTTCGTAGCGCAGCTCGCGGAACTGGATGCGGCACAGCATCTGGTCGAAAGGCGTGGCGCCCCACATGGCCTGTTCGGTCAGCTCTGGGCCGAGCAGGTTGAGGTCGGAACGAGCCTGGGTTGGCGAGGTGTGGTCGCCTTCCACTGCGCCTTGTGGGGTGGGGATCTCGCGGATCGGCACGATTGGCGTACCGTCGCGGCGGTCGAGCACGTACAGGCTGCCTTGCTTGGTCGGTACGATGATCGCCGGTTTCACGCCATCGTCGGTTTTCAGGTGTACCAGGGTCGGCTGGCTGCCGACGTCCATGTCCCACAGGTCGTGATGGGTGAACTGATAGTTCCAGCGTGCCTTGCCGGTGGCCAGGTCAAGGGCGACCACACCGGCACTGTACTTCTCGGCGCCTGGGGTGCGGTCGGCGCCCCACTGGTCCGGGGTCTGGTTGCCCAGCGGCAGGTAGATCATGCCAAGGTCTTCGTCGACGCTGGCGATTGACCACATGTTGGCCGAGTTGCGGCTATACATTTTGCCGGCAGCCAATGGCTTGGTGTCGTCCGGGTTGTTGCTGTCCCAGTTCCACACCAGGTGGCCGTCGTGCACGTCGTAGGCGCGGATCACCCCGGACGGCTCATTGGTCGACTCGTTGTCGGTGACGTGGCCACCGATAATCACCAGGTCACGGGTAATGGCAGCAGGCGAGGTGGAGTAATAGCCGCCGGCGGTGAACGGGCCAATGCCGGTGGTGAGGTCGATCACGCCCTGGTTGGCGAAACCTTCGCAGACCTTGCCGTTGTCGGCGTTGATGGCGATCAGGCGGGCATCTGCAGTCGGCAGGTAGAGACGACGCGGGCAGGCTTGGGCCACCGCCTGGCCTGCGTCGGTAATTTTCGGCGCCGGGCTGCCGTCGCGGCTGACGTAGCGGTTTTCGTCATAGTACGAGACGCCGCGGCACGTCATGTGGGCAAAGCCTTTGAAGGTGCCGGTCGGGCTCTTGACCTGCGGGTCGTAGCGCCAGATTTCCGCGCCAGTGTCCGGGTCCAGCGCCAGCAGGCGGCTGTGCGCGGTGCAGGCGTAGAGCATGCCGTTGACCTTCAGCGGGGTGTTCTGGTTGGTCAGCTCCACCGGGTCGTTTTCGGTTGGCAGATCACCGGTGCGAATGCGCCAGGCCTCTTCCAGGCGGTAGGCGTTCTGCGGGGTGATCTGGTGCAGCGGCGAGTAGCGGTCGCCATGCTCGGTACGGCCGTAGGCCTGCCATTCGCCGTCGGGCATGGCCGGGGCGGCACTGGCCATTTCGCTGCTGTCGCGGCCCAGTTCGCCGAACACTTCACCGGGATGGGTGAACTGGCTGCCCAGCGCGCAAGCGCCCGAAGCGACCACTGCCAGGCCGAGCAGTGCAGTATTGGCTTTGCTGGCCGGGCCGATCAGCGGGCGACGTGCCCACGGAAGCAGCAGCACCACGCCGATGGCGAACCAGATGGCCAGACGGGGTACCAGTTGCCACCAGTCCAGGCCCACTTCGAGCAGGGCCCAAACGGTGCTGCCCAGCAGCACCAGGCCATACAGGCCCAGGGCGATCTGGCGTTGGGCCAGCAGCAGGATGCCCGAAAGGGCAAAGCCGATACCGGCGATCAGGTAGTACAGCGATCCGCCCAGCTGGCTCAGCTTGATACCGCCGGCCAGCAGGGCCAGGCCCATCAGCAACAGCAGCGCGCCAATCAGGCGCGGTAGCCAGCGGCTTCCTTGGTTCGCACCTTCAGTGCTCATCGTAGGTTCTCCGTCAGGTCAAAAAAGGGGTTAGAAACTGCTCTGGATCTTCAGGCCGCCGATCAGGGCGCCATCCACCTGCGACACTCCGCCCGGGTGGCGGATGTACTGCAGGTTGGGGCGTACCGTGAGCCAGTCGGCCAAATGGATGCCGTAGTACAGCTCGGCGCTGTACTCGGTGTCCTGCACGGGCAGGAAGCCTGGGTTGTCGTAGTCGTAGAGGCCGGCGGCCTGGTTGGCCAGGCGGGCGTTCTTGCGATAGGCAGGGTTGACGTGCACGCGGGCCAGGGCGAAACCGATGTCGTCCTTGGCGCGGGCATCGAAGGGCCCTTTGAATACCAGTCCTGCCTGCACATAGTTGTCGATGGCATTGGTCTTCTTGTCATGCACGGTGGCGTTGGTGAACACGCTCAAGCCGCGTGACTGGTCGGACGCCAGCGAGGTGACCTGCTGCTGGGCGCCAATCCACAAGCCGTGCTTGCTCGAGCTGCTGCGGTAGGCGGCGCCGCTGATGGCGGCCGGCTGACCGTTGCTGTCCTTGAGAACATCTTGTGCCTTGGCATTACTGTAGTAGTAGCCGGCACGATATTCCCCTTTCAAGCCTTGGATACGTGGGGTCCATACCAGTTCGAACGGCATTACCGCACCTTGGGTGCCGCTGCCGCTGAGCTTGAAACCATTGCCAGATTCAAGGTTGGAAGGGTTCTGCTCGAAGACGCCGACCTGTGCGTACAGCTCAGGGGTAAGGTTGTAGCGCACGCGCAGGGCCCACTGGCTGACTGGCCAGTTGTACCAGATGCCACCCACCCAGTTGCCCACCTGCGAGCCGCAGAAGGCCAGGTTCTGGAAGTCGCAAGGGAAGCTGTTGAAGTCCTCGCCTTCACCGAAGCGGCCGAATTTCACATCCAGCGCACCGTCGAAGTACTTCTGCTTGATCCACATTTGCGTCAGCCGCCAGGTTTCGCCGCGGCCCCAGACTTCCTGGGCGGAGGTGAAGCCGCCGACACGCGGGTCGTTGATGCGGTCGTTGCTGATGTTGTCGCCGTGACGCTCGGTGACGGTCAGTTGGAGTTCGGTGTCGTGCCAGCCGAGGATCTTGTCCAGGTCCAGGTGGCTGCCAAAGGTGAACTGGTCGCTGTAGCGCGCGGTGCGGTCGTGGTCGTAGCCGCCGTGCAGGTTGCTGCCCATCTCGCCGGTGTAGCCAAGGGTAAAGTCGTAGCCCTTTTCCAGCAGTTCGCTGCGGGTTCCACCCCAGTCGCCGAGCATCCACGGGGAGTCGCTGGCGAACATTTCGCTGGCGCTGGCGGGGGTTGCCAAGGCACTGAGGGCGAGGCCGATGTAACAGGTTTTAGGCAGTTGGAACATGAGATAGCGCTATCTTTTGATTATTGAAAAAACGGCAAGCGCATCGAAGGGCGAGCCCCTCAATGGATATGGCGACAAGGTTGTTCGATGAAGCGTTTCAGCTTGCGGCGGGGAGGATATAGGGGAAGTTGTAAGAAAAAAAGACAAATTGTCGCAGAGGATTGTTGTTGAACGGGCAACAGTCGTCATTAATCGAGGCAGGTGTAGGAGCGGGTTCACCCGCGAATGCGCCGGTTGACCTACCATCGTCTTCGCGGGTGAACCCGTTCCTACACCGATCTTCGTCGCTTGTGGTTCAGAAAGTGGTACGCAACCCGACTTCCACACTGCGCCCCGGCGCCGGTGCGATATCGCGCAGGATCGAACTGGCGTAGCGCACGGTCTGGTCGGTGAGGTTTTCGCCGCGTACAAACGCCAGCCACTGGCTCTGGCCAATGTCGAAGCGGTAGCCAACGCTCGCCCCCAAGGTGGTGTAGCCATCGGTGCCGGTTTCGTTGGCGGGTTTGCGGTGCTGCGACGCAGCGTGCTGCACGTCTACTCGCGCCTGCCAGCGGTCCAGTTCCCAGACCAGACCGCTGTTCAGGCGCAGCGGGGCGATGCGGGGCAGTGGCTCGCCGCTGTCCAGGTTCTTGGCCCGGGTGTAGTCACCGGACAACTCCAGCGCAAAGCTGCCGTAACGGTTCTCGGCCAACTGCCAGCGGTCCTGGGCCTCGATGCCGTAGAAGCGCGCCCGCACGCCTTGGTACTGGTATTCCGGGAAGCCGTCGTCATGATCGTGGTCGTGGTCATCCTCGTCATGGTCGTGATCATGCCCGCCCTCACGCAGGTTGCCGGTGCCGATCAGGCCGATGTAGTTGCGAAAGTGGCTGTAGAACACCCCAACACTGCCCTTGTGGGTGCCGTTGTCGAAGCGCAGCGCCAGGTCGGCGGAAATCGCCTTTTCCTTGTTCAGGCTGGCGTCACCGACTTCAAACGCGCCGGTGGCTACGTGCGCGCCATTGGCGTACAGCTCGTAAAAGGTAGGGGCGCGCTCGGTGTAGCCGAGGTTGGCGGCCAGCGACCAGACCGGGTCGAGTTGGTACACGGCCCCCGACGACAGGCTGAAGGCGTTGAAGCTGCTGGCGCTGTCGGCGTCGACGAAGTTCTCGTTGCCTTTGGCGTCCGGGTCTACGCGGGTGTGCTCCATGCGCGCGCCCAGGCTCAGGTTCAGGCGTTCGGTGGCTTGCCACTGCTCCAGCATGAACAGCGCCAGGCTGTCGGTATCGGTGTGCGGGACGAAGGCTTCCTCGCCCAGGGCGGAGAATTCGTTGCGGCTGACCTGGGCCCCAATGACCCCTTCCACCGGTCCGAGCGGCTGGTGACGGGCTTCGATGCGGGCTTCGTAGCCCTTGTTCTTGAAGGTGGTATGGACCTCGCCTTCCTCGATTTCGCTGTGTTCGTAGTCGATGTAGCCGGCATCTACCTTGACCGAGCTGAAAGGGCCGTCGAGGTCGCGCAGTTCGGAGGCGAAGGCGTAGTGATCCTGTTTCATGTCCAGGCGCACGCCGGACTCGGCCACCGAGCCGTAGTTGCTGTCGTAGCGGCTGTACGACAGGCCGGCGTAGCCGTGGTCCCAGTGGTAGGCACCACCGATCGCGCCGCCGTCCTGGCGACCGTCGCTGTTTTCCAGGCGGTGTTTGCTGCCGGGCTCGTCGGCATCGCGCACCTTGGCGCTGCGTGCGTAGCCCGGGATGCGCAGGTCGTTGAACTGGCGGCTGTTGGCGTCCAGGTGCAGGGCGAAGGCGCCGTCGCCGGCCTCCAGCTTGCCGGCGCTGCTGCGGGTGGTGTCCGCGCCGCCGTAACGCAGTTCACCGGCACCGTGGATGCCCTCGATCGGCGAGTCCGGGATGCGGTTGTCGAAGGTGTTGACCACGCCGCCGATGGCGTTACCGCCATACAGCAAGGCGGCCGGGCCACGGACGATTTCGACACGGTCGACCGTCACCGGGTCCAGGGGCACGGCGTGGTCATAGGACAGCGACGAGGCATCCAGGGCGCCGACGCCGTTGCGCAGAATGCGGATGCGGTCGCCGTCCAGGCCGCGAATGACCGGTCGGCTGGCGCCAGGGCCGAACCAGGTAGAGGCGACACCGGGCTGCTTGTTCAGGGTTTCACCGAGGCTGCCGTGCTGCTGTTGCAGCAGGTTGTCGCCTTCGAGCACGGTGCTGGGAGCCGCCAGTTGGCGGTTGCCCAGCGGGTTGGCGGTGATGATCTGGGGTTCGAGCTCTACGGCCTGGCTGGGCGATGAGGCCAGCCAGAGCGCAACGGCGAGAGGAGAGAGGCGAAGCGGTGAGTACAGCATGGGGATGGGGCGTTCCTTGGCAGAGGCTTTTATAGTGTTACAACATAACATAACTATTTCAGCACATAGGTTTTGCCCATGGCCAGCGATTTTTCTGTCGCCATGACTGATCCCACCCGCCACTACACTCGTGTAAGGTGCGCATCTTTCCTACGGAGCACAGCATGAGCACGGCCCAACACAACGCGCTGCACGGCAAGACCCTTGAACAGATCCTCACCGAGCTGGTGGCGCACTACCAATGGCAGGGCCTGGCCGAGCGCATAGACGTGCGCTGTTTCAAGAGCAACCCGACCATCAAGTCGAGCCTGACTTTTCTGCGCAAAACGCCATGGGCGCGGGAAAAGGTCGAGCAGCTGTACGTGAAGCTGCAGCGTCAGGCCTGACATGTCGCGTCGCCCTTGGCTGACCGGCATGGCTGTGCTTGGCTGGTTCGGCCTGGCCGTGCAGGTGAACCTGGTACTGCTGGCGCGTTGGCAGGAACAGGCCAGCCTGATTGGCGGCCTGATCAATGTGTTTGGCTATTTCACCGTGCTGACCAATACCCTGGTGGCGACGGTGCTGAGCTATGCCGCATTCGGCCGGGAAGGCCGTGGCAAACGCTTTTTCCTGTCGCCCTCGGTAAGCTCTGCAGTGGCCGCCAGTATCGTGCTGGTGGCGCTGGCCTACAGCGTGCTGCTGCGTCATTTGTGGCAACCACAGGGTTGGCAATGGCTGGCGGACGAGTTGCTGCACGACGTGATGCCGGTGCTGTATGCCCTGTACTGGTGGTGCGAGGTGCCCAAGGGCAGGTTGCGGCTATGGCATTTGCTGGTGTGGGCGGTGTACCCGGCGGTCTACTTTGGTTATGCGTTGTGGCGGGGGAGCGAGATTGGCGTGTATGCCTATCCGTTCATTGATGTGGCCAGTCTGGGGTATGGGCAGGTGATGCTCAACGCCCTTGGGGTGCTGGCGGGTTTCTGGGGGATAGGGCTGGTGTTGCTTGGGCTGGATTGGTGGCGGGGGCTGCACAGGTTGGCTTGACCTGTACCGGCCTCTTCGCGGGCAAGCCCGCTCCCACAGAGCAATCACACGCCCGGGGGGCTGTGGTATTCGCTGTGGAAGCGGGGGACACGCGGTGCCTGGGTATCAGCAGCAGGGCACAAGATTTCTGATGCCCCCAAATTGCCAGGGCCGCGATTGCGTCTTAGTGCTTCTTCCCTTGCATGCTCGAAGCCCATTGCTCGCTGCGACTATGCCCACTGGTTCTCAACACACCCAGGTCCAGCGCATTTTCCCCATCCGCCGCCATTTTGCTTTTGGCTATCTCGGCGATTGCCGTGCCCAGATCCACCGGTGAGTTGGACGCATCGAGCGACAGGTCTCGGCGATAGTCATTGCCGCTTAGCGTTTCCTGGGTGACCGAGTTGGCGTCGAGCCTCACGTCGCCTTTGGCCGATTGCAAGCGTGCCCCTACCAGATGAGCGTTGCCACCGACCTGCAGGTCGATGCCGTCGCTGCTTTTAAGCGTGGTCTGACGCGTCACGTTGTCGCGCTGTGCATGCGACACGTCGAGGCTGACGGTCGGCGAGAACCCTGGGTCTGCCTTGCTCAGGGCAGAACCGGCCGTTTTCTCGACCTTGCCTCCCAGCGGCCCTGCCACCGATTTGGCCGCGTTGACATAGCCCTGCGGGTTTTTCTCCTGGCTCAGCCTGACATCGCCCTTCACGCTCAGGGTGTTGACGTTGTCCTTGAGGCTGGCGATGCGCAGGTCACCGTCGATTGTGCCGCCAATATGCTTTGCATCCAGGGTGGCACTCTCGATGCGGGTATCGCCGCGGCTTTGCAGGTCGATGCGCTCGGCGCGCAGGTCACTGGTATTCCAGGTGAGGTTGTCGCGCTTGTCGAGCTCTACCTTGAGCCGGCCATGCAGGCCGCGGGTGTCCAACGCGCCCTTGGCCATGTTGAAACCGGCGCCGGCCGAGATGTCGAGGTTGTCGCGTCGCTCCTGGCTGGAAGAGGCTTCAACCAGCATGCCGCCATTCGAGGCGTCGAGGGTGATCTGTTCGGCCGAGGCCTGCAGGCCTTGCAGGTGCAGGGCGATGTCCTCGCGGGCGCTGCTGGTCAGGGTCAGTGTGCCGTTGCTGGCAAACTGGGCATCGACCGCCTGACGTGCATGTTCGTCCTGCTTGCCGTGGCTGAAGTGGCCGCCTATGGCTCCCCCCTGGGTCTGGCCAGCCTTGGCCGCCAGCTCCATGCCGCCACCCAGGTTGGCGCCTGTGGCCTGCTGGGTGTTGCTGGCCGCCTTGACCTGCAACTGGCCGCCGCTTTGTACCCGTATGTCGCCGGCCTTGGCCTCGCGGTTGCCAATGCGGGTGCCTTCGAGCAACAGGTCGCCGGCGCTGGTCAGTTGAACTTCGCCCTTGGCGTCGATTTGTGCCACTTGTGCCTTGCTCTGCGTGCTCAGCTTCTGGCCATGGTCCAGATAGCCCCGACCATCGACGCCGGTGCTGCCCGGGCGGTTGCCGACTTTGGCCCAGGCATTGCCATCGAGCTGGCGTGACTGCTGTTCGGCCTGGTCGGTCGCCTGGGGTAGGGCCAACGACCCTGCACTGTGCATGACCACGCTGCCTTCACCGCCATCGATGCGGGCCCCTTCGTAGCGGCCAGCCGAATCGTCGCTGACCAGCAGTTGTTCGACGGCAGGCAACAGGTCGCGGCTGTACTGCAGGGCCAGCTCGCTCTGCCAGCGCCAAGGGTTGGGTGCCGGGCCCTGACGCAGGTGCAGCAGGTTGGCGCGGTATTTGCGAAAGTCCGGGCGCAGGCGTTGAGCCCCCAGGGGCGCGCGGTCGGCACCCAATGCGTCAATGCCTTGGGCAACGCCGAAGTAGCCGTTCCACAAGCCATTTTCGAGCCACAGCAGGTTGAGGCCGGCCTCTACCGTGGCCAGCGTCGGGCTCTGCTGGACGATAACTGCGCCAGCGCTGCGGTTGATCAGCTGCTTGCGGTCCAGCCGGGCGCTGGCGCTGAGCATGCCTTGCTGGTTGCGCCACAACACCCGCTCGACACTCAGGCCCTGATAGCTGCTGCTGCCGTCGGCAGCCTTGTCGCTGTAGGGGAGTGGGGCTTGATAGCTTAGCTGGCTGGCGCTGAGGGCAAAGGTCCAGGCGCCGTAGGGGATGCTGTAGTACAACGATATCCCTTGGCTTTGGCCGGGCGTATCGAGCACCGTGCGGGTCCACGACAGGCGCAGCTCATCATTGAGGCCAAGCGGGCTGTCCAGGCCAATGCCGAGGTTGACGCGGTGGCGGCCGGTCAGCTCGCTGCCCCGGTTGTCGAAGCGGCTGTCCAGGTGCCAGCGTGAAGCAACCTTGCCCGGCTGCACGACCACGCGGGTGCCGCCTTGCAGTTCGCCGGGCAGCAAGGTGGCGCCCAGTTCATAGGCGCGTAGGCGGTTGAGCTGGTCCAGGCCTTGCTCAAGGTCGGGCAGGTACAGTGGCTGCCCGAGCAGGCCTGGGAAGGCACTGGAGAGGGACAGGGGCAGGTCGGGCCCTGCCAGCTCGATGGTTTCGACAAAGCCTTCGACAATGACGATGTCCAACGGCATGCCCTGTTCTGGGGGCTGTCGCAGGTAGGGGCGGCTGGTTGGGTAGCCGGCTTGTACATAACGTTGGGTGATGGCTTTGAGCAGCCGATTGATGTCGGCGATGCCCATGCAGGCAGGCGTGAGCGCACGGAGGGTGGGCGCCAGTGCCGAGCTCGAAAGCCGGTGCATGCCCGCCACGCGCACGCCATCGACTGCCCAGCAGCGATCATCGTGCGGTCGCTGGGAAGTGCTGTTGGTCGGTTCAGTCGGGGCGGGGATGCGCCGCCAGCGCTCCAGCCGCTGCTGTTGCTCCAGTTGCCGCAGCCCATGCTGTTGATCGCGCAACTGCTGGCTGGCAGGGTCGTCGGCCAGCACGTGGGGAATGGACAGCACGCCTGACAGGCAACTGGCCGACAGCCAATGGGCGATGCGGTGAATCAGGCACGGCATTGAAGCACCCCGCAAATGATGTACGGTTTTCGTACTCGTCTGCGTGGATGCTAAAAATTAAGTCACTCGCCTGGATGCAGTACCCTGCCTAAGCAACTGTCAGGCAAGTTCTCGCAAAGTGGTGAGAAGGTTCCTACAACCTGTACTGAAAGGCCCTATATCAAGGCCTGATCTCGATCAGCGTTCCATCCCGTACCAAGTCCCACACTTCCTGCATGTCGCGGTTGCGCATGGCAATGCAACCATCCGTCCAGTCCAGGGTATGGAAGTACCATTCCGGGTATTCATCGTTGATCGGCGTGCCGTGAATCATGATCATGCTGCCGGCACTCACCCCTGCCCGGGTCGCGCGGGCGGCATCGCTGATGTTCGGGTAGTTGATGTGCATGGCCAGGTTGAAGCGGTCGCTCTGCTTGCGCCAGTCCAGCCAGTACAAGCCCTCAGGGGTTTTCTTATCGCCTTCGCGTTCCTTGGCGCCCTTGGGCTGCTTGCCCAGCGAGATGCGGTAGGTTTTCAGCGGCTCGCCACGGCTGATCAACTGCAGGCGGCGCTCGGACTTGATCACCAGTACCTTGTCGATCAACGGTTGCATGGCTTGCTGCGAAGGCGATGGGGTTTGCGCTGCCGGTGCAGGCTTGCGGATGATGGTTTCGGTGAAGGCCGCCTGGGACACCGAGGTAACGCAAAGGCAGAAGAGGGCAAGCAACCAGCGCATGTAACAGTATCCCTGAAGGCTTTTAGGTGTGTGGCGAAACGTTCATCGGCGGCAGGTATTCATGGCCTATGGGGTAGTGCTGGCCGATGCGGTCGCGATAGTAGCATTCTAGTGTGCGAGTGACGGTGCGGAAAGCCAGCGCGTTCCACGGTATCTCATGTTCTTCGAACAGGCGCACCTCCAGGCTTTCGGCTCCCACGGCAAAGTCCAGGTCCGTCAACTCGGCGCGGAAGAACACATGCACCTGGTTGATGTGCGGCAGATCGAACAGCTGGTACAGGGACGTTGGCCCGACCCGGGCGCAGGCTTCCTCTACGGTTTCGCGACGCGCGGCCTGGTCGAGGGTTTCGCCGTTTTCCATGAAACCGGCGGGCAGGGTCCAGAAACCCCGGCGCGGTTCGATGGCGCGGCGACACAGCAACACCTGGCTGCCCCAGGTCGGTAGCACGCCGGCCACGATGTTGGGGTTCTGGTAGTGGATGGTCTGGCAAGAGCCGCAGACGTACCGCAGGCGGCTGTCGCCCTCGGGGATCTGCTGAGTGACCGGTTGGCCGCACGCGCTGCAGAATTTCATGTGTGGTTCCTTATGTTCAAGGCTATCTTGGCGCGGCCACCGTGCCGCCGCAAGCGCTGGGGCTTGGGTGCTTCGCGGCTTTGGTGCATGATGCAACACAGGACCTGGATACGAGCGTGCGCAATGCTGGACGAGCTACTTCGCCGAATGAGCAACCACCAACCCGCGTCATTGGAAACCGACAGGCGGTTCCCCGAAGCGGCGGTCCTCTTGCCCATTACCCGCAGCGAAGCGCCCGAACTGGTTTTGACCCTGCGCGCCAAGGGCCTGTCTACCCACGGTGGTGAAGTCGCCTTTCCCGGTGGCCGTCGCGACCCGGAAGACCCGGACCTGGTCTTTACTGCCCTGCGCGAGGCTGAAGAAGAAATCGGCCTGCCCCCTGGCCTGGTGGAGGTGATTGGTCCGCTCAGCCCGCTGATTTCGCTACATGGCCTGAAAGTGACGCCATTCGTCGGGCTTATCCCGGACTTCGTCGAGTATCGCGCCAATGATGCCGAGATCGCGGCAGTATTCACCGTGCCGCTGGAATTCTTCCGCCAGGACCCGCGTGACCATACCCACCGTATCGATTACCAGGGGCGTAGCTGGTATGTGCCAAGTTACCGCTATGGTGAATACAAGATCTGGGGGTTGTCGGCGATCATGATCGTCGAGCTGGTCAACCTGCTGTTCGATGCCGGTATCAGCCTGCATCAACCCCCGGAGCGTTACATCGAAAATTGAGCGGGGCCTACCCCGCCGTCTGCGTCGCAGCCTGAGGAACAAGCATGAAATATCGCCTGGGCGACCTGCGGGTCGAGAGCCACCCCACCAGTTGGGCCGCCCCCAACGCCACGCTCATTGGCAACGTGCGCCTGCAAGCCAATGCCAGTGTGTGGTTTGGCGCGGTGTTGCGCGGTGATAACGAGCTGATCGACATCGGCGAAGGCAGCAACGTGCAGGATGGCACGGTGATGCACACGGACATGGGCTCGCCACTGACGTTGGGCAAGGGCGTGACCGTGGGCCACAATGCCATGTTGCATGGCTGCACGGTGGGCGACTTCAGCCTGGTCGGTATCAACGCAGTGATCCTCAATGGCGCACGCATCGGCAAGCACTGCATCATCGGCGCCAACGCACTGATTGCCGAGGGCAAGGAAATCCCGGACGGTTCGCTGGTGATGGGCTCGCCGGGCAAGGTGGTACGCGAGCTGACCGAGCAGCAGAAACGCATGCTGGAAGCGAGTGCCGCACATTACGTGCATAATGCCCAGCGTTATGCGCAAGCGTTGGTGGTTGATGATGAGTGATGTAGCAGAGCGGCCGGTGGCATCGCCGTGCGTGAGCATTTGCGCGCTGGACGAGCAGGATATCTGCACCGGCTGCCAGCGTACCGTGGCCGAGATTGGCCGCTGGGGGCGGATGGACAACGACGAGCGCCGGGCGGTGCTCAAGCGTTGCCATGAACGGGCAGTAGAAGCCGGCCTCATCTTGCAGGCCTGACGCGAACCCTGTCGGAGCGGGTTTACCCGCGAACGGCCCAGCGGTAATCTGTACGGCTTGCCCACAGACAGCCCGCCATGTTCTATCTGATTGCCTATATCAGCAGCGTAGTGCTGATCAACTACGCCTTCTCCAGTGCCCCGCATCTGGACATCATCTGGTCCGCCTGGGGCGGCCTGGTGTTCATCCTGCGCGACATGGTGCAAACCCGCTTCGGTCACGGCGCGCTGGTGGCCATGCTGGTGGCACTGGTGTTGTCCTATGTCACCTCGGAGCCGGCCATCGCCCTTGCCAGCGCCACTGCGTTCTTCATTTCCGAGCTGATCGACTGGCTGGTGTTCAGCATCACCCGTCGGCCGCTGCGCGACCGCCTGTGGCTCAGTTCGGCGCTGAGCATCCCGGTGGATACCTTCATTTTCTTCGGCATGATCGGCGCTTTGACCCCGGCAGTCATCGGCACCGCGATGGCCTCGAAGTTCGCCGGTGTAACGGCGGTGTGGCTGGCCATGGCATTTCGCGCCCGGCGGGCCGCCGTGGCCGGTTGATGGTGTAGAATAGCGGTCCTTTTTCAGCGGGTGGCGCCTAGCCTGGCGCGGCCCCGGATGCCTTCGAGGACCTGAAATGACCCGTATCGGAACCCCATTGTCGCCCACCGCGACCCGTGTACTGCTCTGCGGCTGTGGCGAGCTGGGCAAGGAAGTGGTAATCGAGCTGCAGCGCCTGGGCGTCGAAGTAATCGCCGTCGACCGTTACGCCAATGCTCCGGCTATGCAGGTGGCGCACCGCAGCCATGTGGTCAACATGCTCGATGGCGTTGCCCTGCGCGCGGTGATCGAAGCCGAGAAGCCGCACTACATCGTTCCGGAAATCGAAGCCATCGCCACCGCCACCCTGGTCGAGCTGGAAAACGAAGGCTTCACCGTGGTGCCCACCGCCCGCGCCACCCAGTTGACCATGAACCGCGAAGGCATCCGCCGCCTGGCTGCCGAAGAGCTGGACCTGCCAACCTCGCCGTACCACTTCGCCGACACCTATGAAGACTACGCCAAGGCCGTAGCCGACCTGGGTTACCCGTGCGTGGTCAAACCGGTGATGAGCTCGTCGGGCAAGGGCCAGAGCTTGCTGCGCAGCGATGCTGACCTGCAGGCGTCGTGGGACTATGCCCAGGAAGGCGGCCGCGCTGGCAAGGGCCGGGTGATTGTCGAAGGTTTCATCGACTTCGAATATGAAATCACCCTGCTGACCGTGCGCCACGTGGGCGGTACCACCTTCCTTGAACCTGTCGGGCACCGTCAGGAGAAGGGCGATTACCAGGAGTCCTGGCAGCCACAGGCCATGAGCCCGAAGGCGCTGGCCGAATCGCAGCGCGTGGCCAAGGCGGTCACCGATGCCCTCGGCGGTCGCGGCCTGTTTGGTGTGGAGCTGTTCGTGAAGGGCGACCAGGTGTGGTTCAGCGAAGTGTCGCCGCGCCCGCATGACACCGGTCTGGTCACCCTGATTTCCCAGGACCTGTCGCAATTCGCCCTGCATGCCCGCGCCATTCTCGGCCTGCCGATTCCGGTGGTGCGTCAGTTCGGCCCGTCGGCCTCGGCAGTGATCTTGCCCGAAGGCCAGTCCCAACAGACCAGCTTCGCCAACCTGGGTGCAGCGCTGAGCGAGCCGGATACCGCCATTCGCCTGTTCGGCAAGCCGGAAATCAACGGTACCCGCCGCATGGGCGTGTGCCTGGCGCGTGACGAGTCGGTCGAACTGGCGCGGGCCAAGGCGACCCGTGCTTCGCAGGCGGTCAAGGTCGAGTTCTGATCCGAGAGTGCTGGGGCTGCTTCGCAGCCCTGTCGCGACACAAGGCCGCTCCCACAGGGATCGCGCAGCTTCCAGGCTTACGCGATCCCAGTGGGAGCGGCCTTGTGTCGCGATAGGGCCGCAAATCGGCCCCACTGGCTTACAGCGTGGTATTGCGCGTCTCTTTCAGGCACAGCACGGCAATCAGGCTGATCACCGCCGCTACCGACACATAACCCCCCACCCAGCTCAACCCCCCCATGCTCACCAGCTTCTGGGCAAAGAACGGTGCCGCCGAGGCGCCAACGATGCCGCCCAGGTTATACGCCGCCGAGGCACCGGTATAACGCACGTGGGTCGGGAACAGCTCTGGCAACAGTGCCCCCATCGGCGCAAAGGTGACGCCCATCAGGAACAGCTCGATGGCCAGGAACAGCGCCACGCCCGCAGTCGATCCCGACGTCAGCAGTGGCTCCATGGTAAAGCCTGAAGCTATCGCCAGCAGACCGCCGACGATCAGTACCGGCTTGCGCCCGTAACGGTCACTGAGCCAGGCCGACAACGGTGTGGCCAGTGCCATGAACACCACCGCGAAGCACAGCAGGCCAAGGAACGTTTCGCGGCTGTAGCCCAGTGTGGTCACGCCGTAGCTCAGCGAGAACACCGTGGAAATGTAGAACAGTGCATAGCACACCACCATGGCCGCAGCGCCCAGCAGGGTTGGCAGCCAGTATTTCGAGAACAGGTCGACCACCGGCATTTTCACCCGCTCGTGGCGGGCAACGGCCTTGGCGAACACCGGGCTCTCTTCGAGCTTCAGGCGCACGTACAGGCCTACCAGTACCAGTGCGGCGCTGAGCAGGAACGGAATGCGCCAGCCCCACTCACGGAACTGCTCGTCGCTGAGCACCAGGGCCAGGGTCAGGAACAGGCCGTTGGCCGCCAGGAAGCCGATTGACGGCCCCAACTGCGGGAACATGCCGAACCAGGCCCGTTTGCCTTCCGGCGCGTTTTCGGTAGCCAGCAGGGCCGCGCCACCCCATTCGCCGCCCAGGCCCAGGCCTTGGCCAAAACGCAGCAGGCAGAGAATGATCGGCGCCCACACGCCAATGCTGTCATAGCCCGGCAGTACGCCAATGGCGGTGGTGGATACGCCCATCAGCAGCAGCGAGGCGACCAGCGTCGACTTGCGGCCAATGCGGTCGCCGAAGTGGCCGAACAACGCCGAGCCCAGTGGCCGGGCGAGGAAGGCGATACCGAAGGTGAGGAAGGCGGCCAGCATTTGCGCGGTGCCCGACCCGGACGGGAAGAACACCGGGCCGATCACCAAGGCTGCGGCGGTGGCGTAGACGTAGAAATCATAGAACTCGATGGCGGTGCCGATGAAGCTGGCAGTGGCGACCCGCGCAGGCGAGTTGACGGGTGTGGCAGGCGCTTGGGCGTAAGTGCTGCTTGTCATTGAATAGGTCCCTGACAGTCTGGTCCGGCTCCATGGGCTTGGCCCGCAGTGGCGTGCCCTGTAGAAGGCACGGTGACGCGGACGCCGGAGCGTTTTGTTGTGTGCGCCCGACTGACGATGGCCCAAGGGGGGTAGGGGCGGGGCGGGTACTGTTCGGGGTGTTGACGCAGGACCGCAGGGCGTATCAGTGGAGCGGACTGGCCGTGGAGCGCCGGGTGCGGGTAGCAGGCGTGACGGCGGGGCTGGGTAAGCGTGACCCGAGTATAGCTATCGGGTCACGGTCCACACCAGTACCTTGCTGGCGCAATTGTCCTCTGTTTCAAGGATTTCCAGGCGATAGCGGCCTATCTTCAGGCAAACAGCGCTTTCCGGGATGCTTTCCAGCGCTTCGGTGACCAGCCCGTTGAGGGTTTTCGGCCCGCCGTCGCAGGGCAGGTGCCAGCTCAGGGTACGGTTGATTTCGCGTAACGAAGCGGTGCCATCGATGACGAAGGTGCCATCGGGTTGCGGATGCACATGCGGGTTTTCCAGGCTTTGCTCGTCCTCGAACTCGCCGACGATCTCTTCGAGAATGTCTTCCAGGGTGACGATACCCAGTACTTCGCCGTACTCGTCCACCACCACGCCCAAGCGGCGTTGCTGCTTGTGGAAGTTCAACAACTGCATTTGCAGGGGCGTGCTTTCCGGTACGAAATAAGGTTCGTAGCAGGCGCTGTGCAGCGCTTCCAGGGTCAGCTCGGCCTTGGGCAGCAGGTGGCTGATCAGCTTGGTGTTGAGGATCGCTTCGACCTGGTTGATGTCGTTGTGGTAGACCGGCAGGCGGGTGTGGCGGCTGACGATCAACTGCTCGATGATGCGTTCGATCGGCTCGTCCAGGTTGATGCCATCCACTTCGTTGCGCGGCACCAGGATGTCGTTGACGGTGATCTTGTCCAACGACTGCAGGCCGTCGAGCAGGCCATGGCGAGGTGCTTCGTGCTGTTCATCCTCATCAAAGTCGTCGGCATCCTGCGTATGCAGGGCCACAGCGGTGGGCTGTGCACGGAACGGGCGCAGCATGAGCTTGGCGGCGCCGTCCAGCAGACAGGCCAGTGGCTGCAGCAGTGCGAGAGGCACTTTCAGCAGGCTGGCGCCAAGGCTCACGAACGCCTGCGGGTTACGTCGGGCCAGGCGCCGCGGCAGGTATTCGGCAAACACCAGCAAGGCGAGGGTCGCGGCCAGGCCCGCCAGCCAGAAGCCGTGCTCGCCGCTCTGGCGCTGGCCCATCAGGCAGGCCAGCCCCAGCACCAGTAGCTTGCCCAGGCTGGCGCACAGCACCAAGGCCTGGGCCGGCAGCACGGGATGGCCATCTTCGCCGGCGCGCAGTGCGCCATTGAGCTGCAGGCGGGCAGCCTCCACGGCGGTGAACAGTGCTGACCACAAAAGGGCCAGTGCCAGAGTGCCGAATAGCGGTGCGTACGGCAGGGTGTCCATGGGCGGCCGTCAGATATGCAAGATGAATTCGCGAACCAGCTTGCTGCCGAAATAGGCCAGCATCAGCAGGCAGAAACCGGCCAGCGTCCAGCGGATGGCCATGTGGCCCCGCCAACCCAGGCGGGTGCGGCCCCACAGCAGCACGCTGAACACCACCCAGGCGACACAGGCCAGCAAGGTCTTGTGCGCCAGGTGCTGGGCAAACAGGTTGTCGAGGAACAGCCAGCCGGAGATCAGCGACAGCGACAACAGGCACCAACCGGCCCAGAGGAAGCCGAACAGTAGGCTTTCCATGGTTTGCAGTGGCGGGAAGTTGCGGATCAGCCCGGACGGGTGCTTGTTCTTCAGCTGGCGGTCCTGCAGCAGCAACAGCAGCGACTGGAACACCGCGATGGTGAACAGCCCGTAGGCCAGGATCGACAACAGGATATGCGCAAGGATGCCCGGTTCTTCATTGATCAGCGGCACCGTACCGGGGGGCGCGAACTGCGCCAGCAGTGCCGTTACCGCGCCCAGCGGGAACAGCAGCACCAGCAGGTTTTCTACCGGTATGCGCAGGCAGGCCAGCAATGTCAGGGTAATGACTGCCACGGCGATTAGGCTGGCGGCGCTGAAGAAGTCCAGGCTCAGCCCCAGCGGGGTGATCAGCTGGAAGAACAGTGCGCCGGCCTGGGCCAGCACCGCGAAGGCACCCAGCAGGCCAAGCAGGCGCTTGTCGGCCTTGCGGCCCTGGGCCAGGTGAGAGCCCTGGTAGATGGCCGCTGCTATATATAGGCCGGCGGCGATCAGGTTGGGAATGAGGCTGGGAGAGGAGACCATAAGTCCTGGTTGGCGAGCCTTTAAAGAGACGGAGTTTGGCATAGATTCTGCCGCTCTAGGAAGACTGAAGGGTTGTGTCAGGGCATTCGCGGGCACGCCCGCTCCCACAGGTACGGCCCAGGCCTGCAAGCCGTGAAGATCCTGCGGGAGCGGGCGCGCCCGCGAAGAGGCCAGCACAGCCACCGAATATCTACCAAGGTGTGCGTCGCCGCTGCACTTCGCTATAATCGCCGCCTTGCTGTGCCCGGCGGGTGTGTATTTCCCCCCTGGCACCTGACAAACCTCGGCTTTACTGGGCCTGAAAGGATCACCATGTTCGAAAACCTGACCGACCGCCTGTCACAGACGCTGCGCCATGTCACCGGCAAGGCCAAGCTGACTGAAGACAACATCAAGGACACGCTGCGCGAAGTGCGCATGGCGCTGCTCGAGGCCGACGTTGCCCTGCCGGTCGTCAAGGATTTCGTCAACAGCGTCAAGGATCGTGCGGTCGGTACCGAGGTGTCGCGCAGCCTGACCCCGGGCCAGGCCTTCGTGAAGATCGTCCAGGCCGAGCTGGAAAGCCTGATGGGCGCGGCCAACGAAGACCTCGCACTGAACGCCGCCCCGCCTGCTGTCGTGCTGATGGCGGGCCTGCAGGGCGCCGGTAAGACCACCACCGCCGGCAAGCTGGCGCGCTTTCTTAAAGAGCGCAAGAAAAAGAGCGTGATGGTGGTGTCTGCCGACGTCTATCGTCCGGCGGCAATCAAGCAGTTGGAAACACTGGCCAACGATATCGGCGTCACCTTCTTCCCGTCCGATATCAGCCAGAAGCCGGTGGCCATCGCCGAAGCCGCCATCCGTGAAGCCAGGCTGAAGTTCATCGACGTGGTCATCGTCGACACCGCCGGCCGTCTGCACATCGACGCCGACATGATGGACGAGATCAAGGCGCTGCACGCTGCCGTCAAACCGATCGAGACGCTGTTCGTGGTCGACGCCATGACCGGCCAGGACGCTGCCAACACCGCCAAGGCCTTTGGCGAGGCGCTGCCGCTGACCGGTGTGGTGCTGACCAAGGTCGACGGTGACGCCCGTGGCGGTGCTGCGCTGTCGGTACGTGCAATCACCGGCAAACCGATCAAGTTCATCGGTATGGGTGAGAAGACCGAGGCCCTCGAGCCGTTCCACCCCGACCGCGTCGCTTCGCGCATCCTCGGCATGGGCGACGTGCTCAGTCTGATCGAGCAGGCTGAGCAGACCATCGACAAGGCCAAGGCCGACAAGCTGGCCAAGAAGCTGAAGAAGGGCAAGGGCTTCGACCTCGAAGACTTCCGTGACCAGCTGCAGCAAATGAAGAACATGGGCGGCCTCGGCGGCCTGATGGACAAGCTGCCAAGCATCGGCGGGGTCAACCTGTCACAAATGGGCAACGCCCAGGGCGCGGCCGAAAAGCAGTTCAAGCAAATGGAAGCGATCATCAACTCCATGACCCCGGCCGAGCGCCGCGACCCTGACCTGATCAGCGGTTCGCGCAAGCGCCGTATTGCGTTGGGGTCCGGTACCCAGGTGCAGGACATCGGCCGGCTGATCAAGCAGCACAAGCAGATGCAGAAGATGATGAAGAAGTTTTCTGCCAAAGGCGGCATGGCCAAGATGATGCGCGGCCTCGGTGGGATGCTGCCAGGTGGCGGCATGCCAAAGCTGTAACCCCTGATTCGGGTGCCTGCCTTTTGTCGGGCAAGCGCCCAGAACCCCCGCTGTAGCGGGGCAACAGCCGCGAATTTCGCGGCGCAACCGGCAAATCTGGACGGCAGGGCGAGGCCTTGCCGAAAAAGTCATTTGCAAATGTCCGTGTATTCCCCGAGAATATGCGGCCTTTTGGGCACCCGTGTGCCTATTTGGCATTCAGATTTGCAGTACCAGCTGCTGTATCAACTGCAGCACCGACTATAGGAACGATGTTCACATGGTAACCATTCGTCTGGCCCGTGGCGGCTCGAAAAAGCGCCCATTCTACCACCTGACCGTGACCAACTCGCGTAACGCCCGTGACGGCCGTTTCGTTGAGCGCGTAGGTTTCTTCAACCCAATCGCTGCTGGCGCCGAAGTTAAGCTGTCGGTCAACCAAGAGCGCGTCACCTACTGGCTGAGCCAGGGTGCACAGCCGTCTGAGCGTGTTGCTCAGCTGCTGAAGGAAGCTGCCAAGGCCGCTGCCTGAATAGTATGAACGCGACGCCAGAAAAGGCTGACGACCTCATCGTCGTTGGCAAGATTTTTTCGGTTCACGGCGTTCGCGGCGAGGTGAAGGTGTATTCCTTTACCGATCCGATTGAAAACCTGTTGGATTATCCACGCTGGACGCTTCGGCACGAAGGCAAGGTAAAGCAGGTCGAGCTGGTCAGCGGTCGTGGCTCCCAAAAGGGCCTGGTCGTGAAGCTGAAAGGTCTCGACGATCGCGATGAAGCCCGTCTTCTGAGCGGTTACGAAATCTGCATCCCGCGGAGCCTTTTGCCCAACCTGGCTGCCGACGAGTACTACTGGTACCAGTTGGTAGGTCTGAAGGTCATCAACCAGGACGAACAACTGTTCGGCAAGGTCGATCACCTGTTGGAGACCGGTGCGAACGATGTAATGGTGGTCAAGCCCTGCGCAGGCAGCCTGGATGATCGCGAGCGTCTGTTGCCCTATACGGAGCAATGTGTGCTGGCAATCGACCTCGAAGCAGGCGTGATGCGGGTCGAATGGGACGCGGACTTCTAAACGATGGGTAACCTTCGCGTAGACGTCATCACGTTGTTCCCCGAGATGTTCTCGGCCATCACGGAGTACGGCATTACCAGCCGCGCGGTGAAACAAGGGTTGCTTCAGGTGACTTGCTGGAACCCGCGGGACTACACCACAGATCGTCACCACACGGTAGATGATCGGCCGTTTGGCGGTGGTCCGGGCATGGTGATGAAAATCAAGCCTCTGGAAGACGCCTTGGTTAGCGCCAGGCAGGCGACCGGAGCAGCGGCGAAGGTGATCTACCTTTCGCCACAAGGCCGCAAGCTGACTCAGCAGGCGGTCAAAGGCCTGGCCGAACAGGAATCGTTGATCCTGATCGCCGGTCGTTATGAAGGCATCGACGAGCGCTTTATCGAGGCTCATGTCGATGAGGAGTGGTCGATTGGCGACTATGTGCTTTCCGGTGGCGAGCTGCCGGCCATGGTACTGATCGATGCGGTTACGCGACTGCTGCCCGGAGCTTTAGGGCATGTGGACTCGGCGGAAGAAGATTCCTTCACCGACGGTCTGCTCGATTGCCCGCACTACACCCGGCCTGAGGTGTATGCGGATCAGCGTGTTCCCGACGTGTTGCTAAGTGGCAACCATGCACATATCCGGCGTTGGAGGATGAAGCAGTCCCTTGGTAGGACCTTCGAACGACGCGCCGATCTTCTGGAAAGTCGCTCGCTTTCTGGAGAAGAGAAGAAGCTGCTCGAGGAATATCTCCGCGAGCGGGACGATAGTTAAACGTATCGATGGTGGATCGCGTATCCATCTTAGGAGCACAGCATGACCAACAAGATCATCCAGCAGCTCGAAGCCGAGCAGATGAGCAAGGAAATCCCAACCTTCGCACCAGGCGACACCGTTGTCGTTCAGGTTAAAGTGAAGGAAGGTGAGCGTTCCCGTCTGCAGGCGTTCGAAGGCGTCGTTATCGCCAAGCGTAACCGCGGTCTGAACAGCGCCTTCACCGTGCGCAAGATCTCCAGCGGCGTTGGCGTAGAGCGTACCTTCCAGACCTACAGCCCGCAAATCGACAGCCTGGCCGTGAAACGTCGTGGTGACGTGCGTAAAGCCAAGCTGTACTACCTGCGCGACCTGTCCGGCAAAGCCGCTCGCATCAAGGAAAAACTGTCCTGAGTGCAGTTTGCCCGGTGGCCGAGGCCGCCTAGCGAGAAAAAAGCAGCCTTCGGGCTGCTTTTTTGCGTTTTGAAACCCCGAAAATGTGATTGCCATGACGACCCGAGACCAGGAAATCCAGCGCCGCACCGAACTGTCGGTGACCCGCGTGACCAAGGCGGTGTTCCCCAATACCACCAACCACCACAACACCCTGTTCGGCGGCACCGCCCTGGCCTGGATGGACGAAGTGTCGTTCATCGCTGCCACGCGTTTCTGCCGCCTGCCATTGGTGACCGTGTCTACAGACCGCATCGATTTCAAGCACCCGATTCCGGCGGGCTCGATCGTCGAGCTGGTGGGGACGGTGATCAAGGTCGGCAATACCAGCTTGCAGGTGCAGGTGGATGTGTTTGTCGAGAACATGTACCTGGATGGCCGTGATCGGGCAATCCATGGGGTGTTCAGCTTCGTCGCCATTGACGAGGACAAGCGCCCGGTGCCCGTGCTGCCAGGCACCTGAGCATTACGGTTGCGCTGCTGGCTCGATCAATGCCACCAAGGTCCAGCCCGGTTGTGGCTGCAACGGGTTATCAGGGCTGGCTACATGGACCCAGCCATGGCCATCGCGCGCGAACAGCAAGTTTGCCCGTTCGCCATGCAGTGCCTGGTAGGCATCCCAGCCAAAGCCTTCGGTCAGGTTGGTGCTATACAGCTCGGCGCCTTGATGCAGACGGTTGGCCAGTTGCAGGTAGGTCATCGGCTTGGCCCCCAATAGATGCCCACGGTGTTCTTCGGCCGCCCGATGCTTGTCGCTACGTTGTTTCTCCAGGCCACTGGCTAGCACGAACAGCCGGCTGTGGCCGAAATCATGACGGAACCTGGCGCAGGCCAGGGCATTGATTTCGCCGGCGGGAGAGAGGCCCAGCAAGTGCCCGAGGCCGACCAGGTCCAGATGGGCGTCGGCATGCTGCGAGGCCGGGTTGCCAAAGTAGGTCGTGAGCCCGTCCATGCGTGCGGCGCGGATGTTTTCCCAGCTGGAGTCCGTCAGCAAAACCCGGCAGCCCAATTGTTGAAGGGCTTTGGCGATGGCCCGGGCCGGTTCGTTGGCACCGACGATGAGAAACCCGCTGGGTGCCGGTTCGGCGACCTTGAGCAAGCGTGCCAGCGGCCTGGCCGTGGCGCTTTGCAGTACCACCGTGCCAATGATTACCGCGAAGGTCAACGGTACCAGCAGCAAGGCATCCTGGTGGCCGGCCTGGTGCAGGCGGATGGCAAAAATAGCGGAAACGGCCGCAGCAACGATGCCGCGTGGCGCAATCCAGGCCAGCAGCGCGCGCTCCCGCCAGTTGAGTGTCGAGCCCAGTGTGGCCAGCCAAACGTTGAGCGGACGTGCCAGCAGCTGGATCACCAGCAACAATGCCAGCACAGCAGGGCCAAGGCCCAGCAGGGCATGCAGGTCAAGGCGTGCAGCCAGCAGGATGAACAGGCCGGATATCAGCAGCACACTGAGGTTTTCCTTGAAGTGCAGGATTTGCCGCACATCAACCCCGCGCATGTTGGCCAGCCACATGCCCATCACGGTCACCGCCAGCAGCCCGGACTCGTGCACGATCTGGTTGGCGGCGATGAAAATGCCCAGTACCGCCGCCAAAGACGCGAGATTGTGCAGATATTCTGGTAGCCACTGTTCGCGCATGATTTGCCCCAGTACCCAGCCCCCTGCCGCGCCCAGGGCGGTACCGCAGAAGATCACACCGGCAAAAGTGATAAGGCTCTGGCTCAGGCCGTTACCCTCGGCGCTGGCGATGATGAAGCTGTATACCACCACGGCGAGCAGCGCGCCGATGGGGTCGATCATGATCCCTTCCCAGCGCAGGATGTTCGCGATCGCAGACTTTGGCCGCACCACGCGCAGCATCGGCACGATCACCGTGGGGCCGGTCACCAGCGTCAGGGTGCCGAAAAGAATCGCCAGCGGCCAGTCGAACCCGAGCAGCCAGTGGGTTGCCAGTGCAATCACCAGCCAGGTGACCAGTGCACCTACCGTGACCAGGCGATGCACCACGCTGCCGATCTCGCGCCACTGCGACAGGTGCAGGGTCAGGCTGCCTTCGAACAGGATCAGCGCCACCGCCAGCGACACCAGCGGCATCAGCAATGGGCCGAACAGCGCCTCGGGATCGAGCCATCCCAGCGCTGGACCGGCAAGGATCCCGGCCAACAACAGAAACAGAATTGCCGGCAGCTTCAGGCGCCAGGCCAGCCACTGGCAGGCGAGCGCTGCTGCGCCGATGCCGCCCACACTCAGAAGGATCTGCTGTTCGCTCATGCGGGCTCCCTATGCCGACGTTGTTATGAAAGACTAAGCGCCATTTCGTCGTTTGCCACCGAGATTTCATGCCCGCCCTCGACCACCCCCTGATCGACCAGTTCCTTGACGCCCTATGGCTGGAAAAAGGCCTGTCCGACAACACCCGCGTGTCCTACCGCAGCGACCTGGCCCTGTTCAATGGCTGGCTGCAGGAGCATTCGGTATCGCTGCCAGACGCCGGCCGCGACCTGATCCTCGATCACCTGGCCTGGCGCCTGGATCAGGGCTACAAGCCACGTTCCACGGCGCGTTTCCTCTCCGGTCTGCGCGGCTTTTTCCGTTACCTGCTGCGGGAAAAGCTGGTGGCCATCGACCCGACCCTGCAGGTCGACATGCCGCAATTGGGCAAGCCGCTACCCAAGTCGCTGTCCGAAGCCGACGTCGAAGCCCTGTTGCAGGCTCCGGACCTGGGCGAAGCCATTGGCCAACGCGACCGTGCCATGCTCGAAGTGCTCTACGCGTGCGGCCTTCGGGTTACCGAACTGGTCAGCCTGACCCTCGACCAGGTCAACCTGCGCCAGGGTGTGCTGCGGGTGATGGGCAAGGGCAGCAAGGAACGCCTGGTGCCCATGGGTGAAGAGGCGGTGGTGTGGTTGGAGCGCTACCAGCGCGATGGTCGCGCCGAACTGCTCAATGGCCGTCCCAGCGACGTGCTGTTCCCCAGTCAGCGCGGCGAGCAGATGACGCGCCAGACCTTCTGGCACCGTATCAAACACCACGCACGGGTTGCCGGCATCGACAAGCCGCTGTCGCCGCACACCTTGCGGCATGCCTTCGCCACCCACCTGCTCAACCACGGTGCCGACTTGCGGGTGGTGCAGATGCTGCTGGGCCACAGTGACCTGTCGACCACGCAGATCTATACCCACGTCGCCAAGGCCCGCCTGCAGCAGTTGCACGCCCAGCACCACCCGCGTGGATGAATGTTTTTCATGTTCCGCCGACCGGTCCTTGCGACCCCCTTCACGGGCAGCGTGATGTGGTAGGCTTGAGCGGTTTGCACCAAGGGCCGCACGGTCACCGCGTATTTTCCGCAGGTGGCGCCCTCCGGCCCCTGTCCGCCTTCAGGAGTTCCCATGCGCGTGACCCAGTTTTTCGCCGCCGCCGCGTTGGCGCTGGCCAGTACCTTTGCCGTTGCCGCGGCAACCGATAGCAACGCCGGTGCCGAGCAGGCCATCCGTAAATCGTTGCAGAACCTCGAGTTGGAAGTGCCCGTGGAAAGCGTGGCCAGCAGCCCGCTCAACGGCCTGTATGAAGTCAAGCTGCAGGGCGGCCGCGTGCTGTACGCCAGCGCTGACGGCCAGTTCGTGATGCAGGGCTACCTGTTCCAGATCCAGGACGGCAAGCCGGTCAACCTCACCGAAAAAACCGAACGCCAAGGTATCGCCAAGCTCATCAACGGCATTCCAGCCGCCGAGATGGTGGTTTATCCTGCCAAAGGCGAGACCAAGTCGCACATCACCGTGTTCACCGACACTACCTGCCCGTACTGCCACAAACTGCACGCCGAAGTGCCTGAGTTGAACCGTCGCGGTATCGAAGTGCGCTATGTCGCCTTCCCGCGTCAGGGCCTCGGTTCGGCGGGTGACCAGCAGTTGCAGGCGGTGTGGTGCTCCAGCGACCGCCGTGGGGCGATGGACAAAATGGTCGAAGGTGAAGAAATCAAGGCCGCCAAGTGCACCAACCCGGTCAGCAAGCAGTTCCAGCTGGGTCAGTCGATCGGTGTCAACGGCACGCCGGCCATTGTTCTTGAAAGCGGCCAGGTCATTCCGGGCTACCAGCCGGCACCGCAGGTCGCCAAGCTGGCACTTGCCAAGTAATCCAGTTCAGTACGCCGTCGTCATGGGGTGACGGCAAGTTTCACGGTCGGCAAACGTGTCGGCCGTTCAATGGGGAGTTCACAGTGAAACCGGTCAAAGTAGGCATCTGTGGGTTGGGGACCGTCGGTGGCGGAACCTTCAATGTACTTCAGCGCAACGCCGAGGAGATTGCCCGCCGTGCCGGGCGCGGTATTGAAGTGGCACAGATCGCCATGCGCTCGCAGAACCCGAACTGCCAGATTACCGGTACCCCCATTACCGCTGACGTGTTCGAAGTTGCAAGCAACCCGGAGATCGACATTGTCATCGAGCTGATCGGTGGCTATACCATCGCCCGCGACCTGGTGCTGAAGGCCATCGAAAACGGCAAGCACGTGGTCACTGCCAACAAGGCGCTGATTGCCGTGCACGGCAACGAAATCTTCGCCAAAGCTCGCGAGAAGGGCGTGATTGTCGCTTTCGAGGCGGCCGTAGCCGGTGGCATCCCGGTGATCAAGGCCATCCGCGAAGGCCTGTCGGCCAACCGCATCAACTGGCTGGCTGGCATCATCAACGGCACTGGCAACTTCATCCTCACCGAAATGCGTGAGAAGGGCCGTGCCTTCCCGGACGTGCTGGCCGAAGCTCAGGCGCTGGGCTACGCCGAAGCCGACCCGACCTTTGACGTAGAAGGCATCGACGCTGCGCACAAGCTGACGATCCTGGCGTCCATCGCGTTCGGTATCCCGCTGCAGTTCGACAAGGCCTACACCGAAGGTATCACCCAGCTGACAACGGCAGACGTGAACTACGCCGAGGCCTTGGGCTACCGCATCAAGCACCTGGGTGTGGCGCGTCGCACCGCCGAAGGTATCGAGCTGCGCGTGCACCCGACGCTGATCCCGGCCGACCGTCTGATCGCCAACGTCAACGGCGTGATGAACGCTGTCATGGTCAACGGTGATGCTGCTGGCTCCACCCTGTACTACGGTGCCGGCGCGGGTATGGAGCCTACCGCTTCGTCAGTGGTCGGCGACCTGGTCGACGTGGTCCGTGCCATGACCTCCGACCCGGAAAACCGTGTGCCGCACCTGGCCTTCCAGCCAGACTCGCTGTCGGCCCACCCGATCCTGCCGATCGAAGCCTGCGAAAGCGCCTACTACCTGCGTATCCAGGCCAAGGATCACCCGGGCGTTCTGGCCCAGGTCGCCAGCATCCTCTCGGAGCGCGGTATCAACATCGAGTCGATCATGCAGAAGGAAGCCGAGGAACAGGATGGCCTGGTGCCAATGATCCTGGTGACCCATGGCGTGGTCGAGCAGCGTATCAATGACGCCATCGTCGCCCTGGAAGCCCTGCAGGACGTGGTCGGCAAGGTTGTGCGCATTCGCGTCGAGCAGCTCAACTAACAAATATTGCCGATGGGCCGCCCGCGCGGCCCCGGCCCCAGCATCGAAGGTTTGCACCCATGCGCTATATCAGTACCCGCGGCCAGGCACCGGCCCTGAATTTCGAAGACGTGCTGCTGGCTGGCCTGGCCAGCGACGGCGGCCTCTACGTGCCGGAAAACCTGCCACGCTTCACCCAGGAAGAAATCGCCTCGTGGGCCGGCTTGCCCTACCACGAGCTGGCCTTCCGCGTGATGCGTCCGTTCGTCGAGGGCAGCATCGCCGACGCCGACTTCAAGAAGATACTCGAAGAAACCTACGGCGAGTTCGCCCACGCTGCGGTCGCCCCGTTGCGTCAGCTGAACAGCAACGAGTGGGTGCTGGAGCTGTTCCACGGCCCGACCCTGGCGTTCAAGGACTTTGCCCTGCAGTTGCTCGGTCGCCTGCTTGACCATGTGCTGGCCAAGCGCAACGAGCGCGTGGTCATCATCGGTGCCACCAGCGGTGATACCGGTTCCGCTGCAATCGAAGGCTGCCGCCGTTGCGACAACGTCGACATCTTCATCCTGCACCCGCACCAGCGTGTATCGGAAGTGCAGCGCCGTCAGATGACTACCATCTTTGGCGACAACATCCACAACATCGCCATCGAAGGCAACTTCGACGACTGCCAGGAAATGGTCAAGGCCAGTTTCGCCGACCAGTCGTTCCTCAAGGGCACCCGCCTGGTCGCCGTCAACTCGATCAACTGGGCGCGGATCATGGCCCAGATCGTCTACTACTTCCATGCAGCCCTGCAGCTGGGCGGCCCGGCGCGCTCGGTGGCGTTCTCGGTACCGACCGGCAACTTCGGCGACATCTTCGCCGGCTACCTGGCGCGCAACATGGGCCTGCCGGTCAGCCAATTGATCGTCGCCACCAACCGCAACGACATCCTGCACCGCTTCATGAGCGGCAACCAGTACGTCAAGGAAACCCTGCACGCGACCCTGTCGCCGTCGATGGACATCATGGTCTCGTCCAACTTCGAGCGCCTGCTGTTCGACCTGCATGGTCGCAACGGCGGTGCGATTGCCGAGCTGATGGCCAACTTCAAGCAAGGTGGCGGCTTCAGCGTCGAGCAAGACCGCTGGACCGAAGCCCGCCAACTGTTCGACTCGCTGGCTGTCAGCGACGAGCAAACCTGCGAGACCATCGCAGAAGTGTTCGCCGCCACCGGTGAAGTGCTCGACCCGCATACCGCAATCGGCGTGAAGGCTGCCCGCGAGTGCCGCCGCAGCCTGGACACGCCAATGGTGGTGCTGGGTACCGCGCACCCGGTCAAGTTCCCGGACGCGGTGGAGAAGGCCGGTGTGGGCAAGGCGTTGGAGCTACCCGCGCACCTCAGCGACCTGTTCAGCCGTGAAGAGCGTTGCACGGTCCTGGCCAATGACCTGAAGGCTGTACAGGGCTTTGTCAGCCAGCACGGCAACCGCGGCAAGCCGCTGTAATTGCATGGCGTTTGGGGCTGCAGCGCAGCCCCAACGTCTCAGCCTTTTCCCTCCGGTCTATCAGAAACATCCTATTCAGCCTGCCGGGCGCCAAGCATAAATTAGCCGGTCCTCCCATCAGGAGCGGCTCATGCACCAGCCCTATGTGTTGATTCACCAGGCTCGCCCATCCCACCAGATCCTCTTGCACCAGGCCCTCAATGGCCAAGGCGTCTTCAACGTGCGCATCAGCGAAAGCGTCGCTGACCTCGACGCCTGCCTCTGCGCTGAGCGTCGCCCTGACTTGCTGATCCTTGACCACGCCATGCCAGCCCGGGCCGGCCTTGCTTTGCTCGCCCAGCAGCGACGAGTGCGCGCATTGCTGTTCGTCGGCCAGCCTGCCCCAACGCGTCAAAACCTTGCCCAGGAGGCCAGAAAATGTGGCATGTGGGTGCTCGACGAGTTGCCCTGGCCGCTGTCGATGCCACGCCTGCAGCACGCCTTGCAAACACTGCAGGTGCGCCCAGGGTCGCGTATTCAAACTGTCATGCCAGCCCCGCATGCTCACTGAAGCGGGCGCGGTTTGACGAACTTTCTGCGGCGCCTGTTGGTCAGTTACTTTAGGTCCCACCACGCAGCGAGTGATCCGGATGGAAAGAATCTGCAGCCTGCTCAACGAAGCCCTGACGCCCTATCAGACCCACCTCGGCATCGCCGATCCCAGTGGTAATCGTCAACTGACCGTTCACGACCCCCTCTCAGGTATTACCTTGCGGCGCACGGTCAGCGAGCGCCAATTGCAGGAGCAACGCCTGCTGATCGACCTCGTAGACGGCTTGCATCGAGACTTGCAGATAGCTGAGGGGCGGTTGCAGCCTTGTGTGATCGCGGCATTGCAGCATCGCCAACAACCGCAGGGAACCTTTGCCTGAGTGGCCTATCAGACAGTGTAGGGGCAGCCAGCCAGTGCTTTGCTCCGGCGCTGGCAAGGCTGCCACGGGAAGTCCTCAAGGGCTTTCGCTTGGCCCCGGGCGTCTTCCCCAGCGCCTGGGGTTTCTTTTTCTGGGCAGGCACGTATCCCTCGGCTGCTCCTGCAACGACGGTGCAGACCGGTTGGGCTTATTTGTCCTCAAAGAAGCGCCGGCTTTCCTCCAGATAGTCCTCCCGCAATGCCAGGTCCAGCCAGCGGGCATACAACCCTGGCAACACATCCCGGCGCAGGGTGGGCAGCAACTGGTCGATGTGGGCAACTGCCGCACGCCCCAATTCGCTGTCTGAACACCCCACATGCAGAAACTGGTAGCGATCCACGCCCTGCACAGCATGAAACTGGTAGTCAGCCAGTGACCCGCCTTGTTGTTGGATCAGGTAGCGCACTTCAGGCCAGTAGCCGAGCACGAGGCGCAGGCGCCCCAACTGCTGCATCTGCAGCAGGTTGGCGGTGGCCTCGTTGCCGTAGTGGCGGCTGAGCGCGCTGTCGGGTAACTGGCGCAAGATGCTGTCAATCTGCGTGCCGTAGCTGCGTTCCGCGACAATCCCAAGCTTTAGCGGGGCCTTGCTCAGCAGGCCATGCAGGTCCACCTGCTGGCCGTCGAGGTAGGGTGCCACCAGCGCCTGGTTTTCCTTGCGCAACACCAGGCCGCCGCTGAGCACGCCCAGCGATGGAACAGAAAAATGCACATATTTGGCCCGTTCCGGTGTCCACAGCAGGGTTGGGTCACAGGTGAAGGTGTCACGGTCTTGCAGCATCTGCAGGCTGCGGGCGCGGTTGACCCGCACGATGCTGTGTTCGTACTCGGGCATCTGCCTTATCAGCAGCGGTAACAACTGGTCGATGACCCCCCGGCCTTCTTCCGGGCCATCAAAAATGGTGAACGGTGGCAGGTCGCGTACCAGCCAGAAGAGGTGCTCCTTGGCATGTGCGGGCTGCAACAGCAACGCAGGTAGCAGCCCGCAGAGCAGGACCAGGTGGCGTAGGCAGCGGGGCGCGCACATGGAACCGGTCAGCGCCAGGATCAGACCGTGCCCGCTGCGCGCAGGCTGGCGATGGCCGCTGCGTCGTAGCCCAGGCTGCCGAGCAGCGCCTCGGTATGCTCGCCCAAGGCCGGGCCGACCCATTCGCTAGAGCCGGGTGTTTCCGACAGCTTGGGCACGATGCCGGGCATGTGGAATGGCTTGCCATCCGGCAGCTTGGCCTGCAGGAACATCTCGCGTGCCAGGTACTGGGGGTCGTTGAACATGTCTTCGGCCGAATAGATACGGCTGGCCGGCACTTCGGCAGTGGTCAGCACCTGCATCAGTTGCTCCAGTGGGAGGCTGTTGGCCCAGCGGTCGATTACCCCATACAGCTCGTCACGACGCAGGTCGCGGCCGTCGTTGCTGGCCAGGGTCGGGTCGTCGGCGAGGTCATCGCGACCGATGGCCTGCATGAAGCGCTTGAAGATCGCATCACCGTTGGCGCCGATCTGCACATGCTTGCCGTCGGCGCTTGTGTGGATGGAGGAGGGCGTGATGCCTGGCATGATGTTGCCGGTGCGTTCGCGGATGAAGCCGAACACATCGAATTCCGGGACCATGCTCTCCATCATGGCAAAGATCGCCTCGTACAGGGCCACGTCCACCACCTGGCCCTGGCCGCCGTTGACTTCCCGGTGGCGCAGTGCCATCAGCGCGCCGATCACCCCCCACAGGGCGGCAATCGAGTCCCCGATGGAAATCCCGGTTCGCACCGGCGGGCGGTCATCGAAACCCGTGATGTAGCGCAGGCCGCCCATTGACTCGCCTACGGCACCGAAGCCTGGCTGGTCTTTCATCGGCCCGGTCTGGCCAAAGCCCGACAGGCGCACCATCACCAGGCGCGGGTTCAGCGCATGCAGCACATCCCACCCCAAACCAAGTTTTTCCAGCACGCCCGGGCGAAAGTTTTCGATCAGGATGTCGGCCTCGGCCAGTAGGCGCTTGAGGATATCGCGGCCCTCGGGGTGCTTGAGGTTGAGGGTGAGCGACTGCTTGTTGCGGGCCTGCACGAACCACCACAGCGAGGTGCCCTCGTACAGCTTGCGCCACTTGCGCAGCGGGTCGCCGCCATCGGGCGATTCGACCTTGACCACTTCGGCGCCGAATTCGGCACAGATACGCGAGGCGAACGGCCCGGCGATCAGGGTACCGAGTTCGACAACTTTAAGGCCGGCGAGGGGTTTGCTGGGCGTCGACATGGGGTGTCCGTGGCAGTTGGGCAGAGCCGTGGTTTTATCACACGTCGGTTACGCCGGGTACTGCTGCGGGGCATGGAAGGTGCGGATGGGGTAGACTGTGCCACTTTCTTTTGCACGAAGCCCGTCGACCATGGCCCAGCCGTCCACCACCTACAAGTTCGAATTGAATCTCACCGACCTTGATCGCAACGTCTACGAAAGCGTCAAACAGACGATCGCACGGCACCCTTCGGAAACCGAAGAGCGCATGGCAGTTCGTTTGTTGGCGTACGCGCTCTGGTACAACGAGAACTTGTCGTTTGGCCGCGGCCTGTCGGATGTCGATGAGCCAGCGCTGTGGGAAAAGAGCCTGGACGATCGCGTGCTGCACTGGATTGAAGTTGGCCAGCCTGATGCCGATCGTCTGACCTGGTGCTCGCGTCGTACCGAACGCACCAGCTTGCTGGCTTACGGCAGCCTGCGAGTGTGGGAAGGCAAAGTGGTGAGCGCGGTCAAGAACCTGAAAAACCTGAGCATTGCCGCTGTGCCGCAAGAAGTGCTGGAAACCCTGGCGACCGACATGCCGCGTAGCATCAAGTGGGACGTGATGATCAGTGAAGGTACGGTATTCGTGACTGACGACCGTGGCCAGCATGAAGTACAACTGCAGTGGCTGCTCGGTGAGCGTGGTTGAAGCAACCCATGCGTATCGAACCTCGTCCGCTGCCGCCGACCCTGCCATTTCTGGGTAACTTGCCACCCTTGCTGACCCGCCTTTACGCCGCGCGCGGCGTGCAGAGCGAGGCCGAGCTGGACAAAAGCCTGGCACGCCTGCTGCCGTACCAGCAGCTCAAGGGCATCGAGGCCGGTGTGGACCTGCTGGTCGAAGCCATCGACCAGCGCCAGCGCATCCTCATCGTCGGCGACTTCGATGCCGACGGTGCCACCGCCAGCACCGTCGGGGTGCTGGGCCTGCGCCTGCTGGGTGCGGCCCATGTCGATTACCTGGTGCCCAACCGCTTCGAGTACGGCTACGGCCTGACCCCGGAAATCGTCGAGGTGGCGCTGCAGCGCCAGCCGCAGTTACTGATTACCGTGGACAACGGCATTTCCAGTGTTGACGGGGTGGCAGCCGCCAAGGCCGCCGGGCTCAAGGTGCTGGTCACCGACCACCACCTGCCGGGCGAGCAGCTGCCCGACGCCGATGCCATCATCAACCCCAACCAGCCGGGCTGCAGCTTTCCGAGCAAGTCCCTGGCCGGGGTAGGGGTGATCTTCTATGTGTTGATGGCCCTGCGCGCTCGCTTGCGCAGCCTTGGGCGGTACGAGGCGCAGCCACAGCCGAACATTGGCGAACTGCTCGATCTGGTGGCGCTGGGCAGTGTTGCTGACGTGGTACCGCTGGATGCCAACAACCGCATCCTGGTGCACCAAGGCCTCGAGCGCATCCGCGCCGGCCGAGCCCGACCGGGGCTGAAGGCCATTCTCGAAGTGGCCCGCCGTGATCACCGGCGCATCACCTCGACCGACCTCGGCTTCATCCTCGGCCCGCGGTTGAACGCCGCAGGGCGGCTGGACGACATGAGCCTGGGTATCGAATGCCTGCTGTGTGAGGACGCGACCCTGGCCCAGGACATGGCCCAGCAGCTGGACGACCTGAACCAGGACCGCAAGTCCATCGAGCAAGGCATGCAGCGCGAGGCCCTGGCCCAGCTCAAGGACCTGCCGGTCGAGTCCATGCCCTACGGCTTGTGCCTGTTCGATGCCGATTGGCACCAAGGGGTGATCGGTATTCTGGCTTCGCGTCTGAAGGAACGTTACCACCGGCCGACCATTGCGTTCGCTGATGCTGGCGACGGCATGCTCAAAGGTTCGGCGCGCTCGGTGCCGGGCTTCCATATTCGCGATGCGCTGGATGCCGTGGCCGCGCGCCACCCGCAGCTGATCAGCAAGTTCGGCGGCCACGCCATGGCTGCCGGTTTGTCGTTGCCAGAAGGCAACTTCCCGGCATTCGCCGAGGCCTTCGACGAAGAAGTGCGGCGTCAACTGCGCGAAGAAGACCTGACCGGCCGGCTGTTGTCCGACGGCAGCCTGGCGGTAGAGGAGTTCCACCTCGACCTGGCCAAGGCCCTGCGCCATGCCGGCCCATGGGGCCAGCACTTCCCTGAGCCGCTGTTCCATGGCGTGTTCCAGTTGGTGGAGCAGCGTGTGGTTGGCGAACGGCACCTGAAGGTGGTGCTCAAGAGCGAGTGTGGCTCGGTACGGCTGGATGGCATTGCCTTCGGCGTCGATCGCGAAGTGTGGCCGAACCCGACCGTGCGTTGGGTCGAGTTGGCTTACAAACTGGATGTGAACGAGTTTCGCGGCAATGAAAGTGTGCAGTTGATGATTGCCCACATGGAGCCGCGCTGACGGTTTTGCGGGGCTTGCCTTGATTCTTGTGGTGTGGCGGAAATCCAGCGCCGCCCGCGCGGCGC
>NZ_BCBP01000068.1:0-35255 GCF_001753955.1 Pseudomonas sp. NBRC 111139 | reverse complement strand
CGGTTAACGCACCAAAGCAACTAATGGCCGAGAAAGCCGTCTCCAGGGACGCTGGCGTTTTCGCGATACCACAGTAAATTCTAAACGTCGAAAACATTGTTACCAGATCGGCTCGCGCACCTTCTGACGTTCGAAAGGAACCTTAGCCCCTAGTGGCATCGACACGAATATCCCCAACAGTCTGTGTGCTCCGAGGCTGTGCACCTCACAAAAATAAACATTGCATCCAATAAGCCAAACTTTGATTTTTCCAGTCTATATGCATCGATTCTCAACAACTGACATAAATAACAGTTGCAAAAAAATAACCCCGGAAAGCCGTGAGCTACCGGGGCCAAGAGCGAGCAACATCCACTGTGCGTGAGCGAGGGTGACCAAACCCTCTGTACCGTGAATGGCTTCAGTGTGCGTGCTTGCCTGGCAGGGGATTTAGTCGTAAACGACCTGTTCTTAGCCAAAGCAGCCATGGCGGCATTCTGTCCTTGCGAGGCTGTCGCACACGTCACAGAATCGGTCGTAAATCACAGCAGCACTCTCTTAGCGATAAAAGGGACAACAGCCATGATGCATGCGGATTTGATTGATCAGGACGACCTCGCCGGCCATTTGCGCGCGCGCGGTTTCGATATTCCGGCCGGGGCCAGCGCCGAACAGGCGTGTGAAGCGGTGGTTCGTGGGCTGACCGAGCCCAATGCGCGGGCGCTGAAGGGGATGGTGGAGCAGATGTACACCGGCAGTGCGACGATCCTGCCGGCAGTACGCCAGGCCATCGACAAGCAACTGTTGCCGGCGTTGGCGCAGTTCAACAAACGCGCGTAATTCTTTTACCCAGGACCGACCCCTTCGCGGGACAAGCCCACTCCCACAGGTCACCGCTGACTCAGTTCAGCGGGTGACCTGTGGGAGCGGGCTTGTCCCGCGAAAAAGTCGACTCGGTATCAGAGCCTTACACTGGCAAATGTCGACTCGTTGCGTGCCTGGCTCAGGGCCGCCATCGGCCCGCTGTGCGGCGACAGGGTCATGGCCTGAGGAATCGGCATCATGGCCACCTGCTGCGCGGTGTTGGAGCCCACGCGCTCGTCACGCGGCGGAATGCCAAAGTACTCGCGATAGCACTTGGAGAAGTGCGGGGTCGACACGAAGCCGCACACCGATGCCACTTCGATGATCGACATCGGCGTCTGCTTCAGCAACTGCCGCGCACGGATCAGGCGCAACTTCAGGTAGTAGCGCGAAGGTGAGCAGTGCAGGTACTTCTGGAACAGGCGCTCCAGCTGACGCCGCGAAACCGCCACATAGACCGCCAGTTCGTCCAGGTCGATCGGTTCCTCCAGATTGGCCTCCATCAACGCGACGATTTCCTGCAACTTCGGCTGGTTGGTGCCAAGCATGTGCTTGAGCGGCACACGCTGGTGGTCCTGCTCGTTGCGAATACGCTCGTAGACGAACATCTCGGAGATCGCTGCCGACAACTCGCGGCCGTGATCACGGCTGATCAGGTGCAGCATCATGTCCAGCGGCGCGGTGCCACCGGAGCTGGTGAAGCGGTTGCGGTCAAGAGTGAACAGGCGGGTACTCATGTTCACCCGCGGGAAGGCTTCCTGCATCGCGGCCAGGCATTCCCAGTGCACGCTGCAATCGAAGCCGTCGAGCAGGCCAGCGCAGGCCAGTGCCCAACTGCCGGTGCACACGGCGCCCAGCCTGCGCGACTGACGGGCCTGGGCTTGCAGCCAGGTGACGTGTTCACGGGTGACGGAACGCTGGATGCCAACACCACCACAGACAATCACGGTGTCGATAGGCGGAGCATTGCTGATGGCAGCATCCGGTGTGATTTGCAGACCATCGCTGGCCCACACCTGGCCGCCATCGATGGTCAGCGTGTGCCAGCGATACAGCTCACGACCAGACAGCTGGTTGGCCATGCGCAGCGGCTCGACCGCCGATGCCAGGGAAATCAGGGTGAAATTGTCCAATAGAAGAAACCCGATGGACTGGGGTGCTGTGCGGTTCTGGGTTGGATTCCCGGAGGTGTACGACGTCATCGCGATTTCTCCTCACACAAATGCAGGGTGTGCCTCAGGCGGGCACTTACTTCTTGTTATGACCCCTCGGTCATTTTCCGGGGGTAGGCTTGCCAATCTCAACGCAAACGCCGTGCCTAAACTTGAACGGCCATCCAAAAAAACCTGAAAACGACGCCTTTATGGGGCAATTCAAGTGCTTGCATCGTGTTGGCCAGTCGTCCAGAACAGGCGAGCTAGCGCGTTGCCTGTAACGGTTGAGCAGTTTAGTGACACGCGCCGCGTGGGTTTCCCAGAAGCGACACCTTTAAGTGTCACCGACAACCCTCACACTGATCGCGACATCCGACGATCGGTAGCGTGGCGCCGCACCATAAAGAGGCATTGGCGGTTGTGTTGCACCTGCATCAGCCTCAAGGGCCTCTTCGCGGGCAAGCCCGCTCCTACAGGGATTGCACAGTTCCTGTAGGAGCGGGCTTGCCCGCGAAGAGGCCCAGAAGGTCAGTTCAGGAAATCAGCACTCGATAGCGCTGACCGCCAGGCCGCCGCGCGAGGTCTCTTTGTACTTGTCGTGCATATCGGCCCCGGTATCGCGCATGGTGCGGATTACCTGGTCGAGGGAAATGAAGTGCTCACCATCGCCGCGCAACGCCATCTGCACCGCGTTGATGGCCTTCACCGCAGCAATCGCGTTGCGCTCGATGCAGGGCACTTGCACCAACCCGCCAACCGGGTCGCAGGTCAGGCCAAGGTTGTGTTCCAGGGCAATTTCAGCGGCGTTCTCAACCTGTGGCGGGGTGGCGCCGAGCACTTCGGCAAGCCCCGCTGCGGCCATCGCGCAGGCCGAGCCGACTTCCCCCTGGCAACCCACTTCGGCACCGGAGATCGAAGCGTTCTTCTTGCACAGGATGCCCACAGCGGCGGCAGCCAGGAAGTAATCGACAACGCTGGACTCATCCACCGCATCGCTGAATCGCATGTAGTAATGCAGCACCGCCGGGATGATGCCTGCCGCGCCGTTGGTAGGCGCGGTCACCATGCGCCCGCCGGCGGCGTTTTCTTCATTGACCGCCAAGGCGAACAGGTTGACCCATTCCATGGCACTCATGGTCGAGCCGATCACGTTGGGCTTGCCGATTTCCTGCAGGCTGCGGTGCAGCTTGGCGGCACGGCGGCGCACGTTCAGCCCGCCGGGTAGCGTGCCCTCGTACTTGAGGCCGTTGTTGACGCATTCCTGCATGGCTTCCCAGAGCTTGTGCAGGCCAGCGCGGATGTCTTCCTCGCTGCGCCAGACCTTCTCGTTGGCCATCATCAATTGCGACACGCTGAGGTCGTTTTGCTTGCACAGGCGCAGCAGTTCGGCGGCGCTGTTGAAGTCGTACGGCAACACTGTCTGGTCAGCATCCAGCACACCGCTGGCGGCTTGGGCTGCATCGACCACAAAGCCGCCGCCCACCGAGTAATAGGTGTCGCGGTGCAACTCACCCTGCTCGCCTTCGGCAATCAGGGTCATGGCGTTGGGGTGATAGGGCAGGTTCTCGTCCAGCAGCAGCATGTCGCGGGCCCAGACGAACTCGACAGGCAAGCGGCTATCCAGCTGCAGGGTGTTGGTTTCGCGCAGGTCAGCGATACGCGGCACGATCTGGGTCGGGTCAATGGCGTCCGGCCACTCGCCCATCAGGCCCATGATGGTGGCGTTGTCGGTGCCATGACCAATACCGGTGGCCGACAGCGAGCCATACAGGCGCACTTCGATCCGTTTTACACGCTCCAGCTCACCGCGTTCGCGCAGGCCCTGAACGAACAGGGCGCCAGCACGCATGGGGCCGACGGTGTGGGAGCTGGAGGGCCCGACACCGATCTTGAACAGGTCGAACACGCTGATGGCCATTGTCGAATCACCTCTTGCTGGGCTTGTCTCTGCGCGCCATGCGCAGGGCGGGGTAGCTGCTAGGCTCAAACAGCGGGCCGCCTTGAATGCCAGCATCATCGGGCTTTTACCGCCCACCTCGCCGTCTGCAACCGACGTACTTTTGTCCAGCAGCGCCGCGCTGTTCTCAACCAGAAACTGCGCCCACCGCGCCGTTTTCCAGCGGCCTGGTGACGCAAAAATGCGCGCGAGGGGGTGGAAAAATCCATAAGCGACATCGCCCATACTGGATACGACCCGTTCCGTACTGGATACGACCCAACCAGTAGGCGATTGCCCGGAGCTGGAGGATTATCGAAAGCGACTCGTAAAGCACGGCCACGCATCCTGCCCTCTGCAGGCCTGGTCGACCGGACCCTCAGAAAGCCCGGCGACCCACGCGAACCCGAAGACAATATCTCAGGAGTCCATCCATGAAAGGTTCACCCTCGCTGTTACTGGTTGCGTTGCTGTCCGCGCCATTGCTGGCCCAAGCAGCCGAACCCGAGCAATGTCAGACTGTACGCTTCTCCGATGTCGGCTGGACCGACATCACAGTCACGACCGCGACCACCAGCGTTGTGCTCGAAGCACTGGGTTACAAGACCCACACCACCATGATCTCGGTACCGGTGACCTACAAGTCGCTGGCCACCGGCAAGGACCTGGACGTGTTTCTCGGCAACTGGATGCCGACCATGGAGAACGACATCAAGCAGTACCGCGACGCCGGCACGGTAGAAACCGTGCGCGCCAACCTGGAGAACGCCAAGTACACCCTGGCAGTCCCCCAGGCGCTGTACGACAAGGGCCTGAAGGATTTCAGCGACATACCCAAGTTCAAGAAGGAACTGGACGGCAAGATCTACGGCATCGAACCGGGTAACGACGGTAACCGCACCATCCAGAGCATGATCGACAAGAACGCCTTTGGCTTGAAGGACGCCGGTTTCAAGATCGTGCAGTCCAGCGAGGCGGGCATGCTGTCGCAAGTTGACCGCGCGCAGAAACGCGGCGAGGCATTGGTGTTCCTGGGCTGGGAGCCACACCCGATGAACACCCGCTTCAAGATGCAGTACCTGACCGGCGGGGACGACTTCTTCGGCCCCGACTTCGGCAAGGCGACCGTGCTGACAAACACCCGCAAAGGATACACGCAGGAATGCAGCAACGTTGGCCAACTGCTTAAGAACCTGTCGTTCGAGCTCAAGGATGAAAGCACCATGATGGGCTATGTCCTGGACGACAAGATGAAACCCGAGGCCGCCGCCAAGAAATGGATCAAGGACAACCCAGGCAAGCTGGATGCCTGGCTGGCCGGCGTTACCACCGTTGATGGCAAGCCTGGCCTGGAGGCGGTCAAGGCCAAGCTTACGCAATAACGAACTACGCAGTAGCGCTACCTCGGGGCAGGACCGTGCCTGCCCCGGGTTGATTTCAATCTATGCAGGTGGAAGCTCGCTATCATGCTTATCGATCAGAAAATACCTCTGGGCCAGTACATCGCGTCGTTCGTCGAATGGCTGACCCAGAACGGCGCGAATTACTTCGACGCCATCGCGCAAGGCCTGGAGTTCATGATCCATGGCGTCACCAGCGCCCTGACTTTCTTCAACCCGTTCGTACTTATCGCCCTGTTCGCCGCCCTGGCGCACTTCATCCAGCGCAAGTGGGCCCTGACCGCATTTGTCGCCCTGTCGTTCCTGCTGATCCTCAACCTGGGATACTGGCAGGAAACCATGGAAACCCTGGCGCAGGTCACCTTCGCCACGGTGGTATGTGTGGTGATCGGCGTGCCACTGGGCATCCTCGCCGCGCACAAGCCGATGTTCTATACCGCCATGCGCCCGGTGCTCGACCTGATGCAGACGGTGCCCACATTCGTCTACCTGATCCCTACCCTGACCCTGTTCGGCCTGGGCGTGGTGCCGGGGCTGATTTCCACCGTGGTGTTCGCCATCGCCGCGCCCATTCGCCTGACCTACCTGGGCATCTGCGACGTGCCACAAGAGTTGATGGACGCCGGCAAGGCCTTTGGCTGCTCGCGTCGTCAACTGCTTACCCGTATCGAACTGCCGCACGCGATGCCAAGCATCGCCGCCGGTGTCACTCAATGCATCATGCTGTCGCTGTCGATGGTGGTCATTGCCGCCCTGGTTGGCGCTGACGGCCTGGGCAAACCTGTGGTCAACGCACTGAACACCGCCGATATCTCCCTGGGCTTCGAAGCGGGCCTGGCGATCGTGCTGCTGGCAATCATGCTCGACCGTATCTGCAAGCAACCGGAACTGCCGGTAAGGGGTGAGGCATGAGCATCATTCGTTTCGAAGACGTCGACGTCATCTTCTCCAACAAGCCGCGCGAGGCACTGGCGCTGCTGGACCAAGGCCAGACCCGCGAGCAGATCCTCAAGCAGACCGGCCTGGTGGTGGGTGTCGAAAAGGCCAACCTCGATATCAACAAAGGCGAGATCTGCGTACTGATGGGCTTGTCTGGCTCGGGCAAGTCGAGCCTGCTGCGCTGCATCAACGGCCTCAACACCGTCAGCCGTGGCAAGTTGTTCGTCGAGCACGAAGGCAAGCACATCGACATTGCCAATTGCTCCGCGGCCGAACTGAAGATGATGCGCACCAAGCGCATTGCCATGGTGTTCCAGAAGTTTGCCCTGATGCCTTGGCTGACGGTGCGCGAGAACATCAGCTTTGGCCTGGAAATGCAGGGTCGCCCGGAAAAGGAACGGCGCAAGCTGGTCGACGAGAAGCTTGAGCTGGTGGGCCTGACCCAGTGGCGCAACAAGAAGCCGGATGAGCTGTCTGGCGGCATGCAGCAGCGCGTGGGCCTGGCCCGGGCGCTGGCGATGGATGCCGACATCTTGCTGATGGACGAACCGTTCTCGGCACTGGATCCACTGATCCGCCAGGGCCTGCAAGATGAGCTGCTTGGCCTGCAGGCCAAGTTGAGCAAAACCATCGTGTTCGTCAGCCACGACCTGGACGAGGCGCTGAAACTGGGTACCCGCATTGCGATCATGAAAGACGGTCGGATCATCCAGTACAGCAAGCCGGAGGAGATCGTGCTGAACCCGGCTGACGAATACGTGCGCACCTTCGTCGCCCATACCAACCCGCTGAACGTGCTGTGCGGGCGCAGCCTGATGCGCAGCCTGGACAATTGCAAACGGGTCAATGGCTCGGTGTGCCTGGACCCAGGTATCGATTCGTGGCTGGACCTTGGCGAAGGCGGCGCGCTCAAGCGTGCACGCCAGGGCCAGAACGGGCTGGACATGCAGAAATGGGCACCGGGGCAAGATGTGGAGCTGCTGGAGCGCAGGCCGACCGTGGTGCACGCTGACATCGGCATGCGTGAGGCACTGCAGATTCGTTATCAAACTGGCAACAAGCTGGTGCTGCAGGATAACGACAGGGTGGTGGGGATACTCGGGGATACCGAGCTTTACCACGCGCTGCTCGGCAAGAACCACGGGTGAGGCCTTTGGGGCCGCTTCGCGGCCCTTTCGCGACGCAAGGCCGCTCCCACACGTACTGCATCAGCCTCAGGCTCAGCGCTGTACGGGTGGGAACGACCTTGTGTCGCGAACGGAGGGCAAAGCCCTCCCGGCCATCTGTCAGCGAACGACGATCCCGCGCGAAGCCATGTAAGCCTTGGCTTCAGGCACTGTGTACTCGCCAAAGTGGAAGATGCTGGCCGCCAGCACCGCGCTGGCATGCCCTTCCAGAATGCCGTCAGCCAAGTGCTGCAGGTTACCCACACCCCCCGAGGCAATCACCGGAATCCCCAGCGCATCACTGATAGCGCGGGTAACGCCCAGGTCGAAGCCGTTCTTCATGCCGTCCTGGTCCATGCTGGTCAGCAGGATCTCGCCAGCGCCCAGGCCTTCCATCTTCTTCGCCCACTCGACTGCATCCAGCCCGGTCGGTTTGCGCCCGCCGTGAGTGAAAATCTCCCAGCGCGGCGCTTCACCTGGCCCGGACACTTTCTTGGCATCGATGGCGACAACGATGCACTGCGAACCGAAACGGTCCGCCGCCTCGCCAACAAACTCTGGGTTGAACACCGCGGCGGTGTTGATCGAGACCTTGTCGGCACCGGCGTTGAGCAGGTTGCGGATGTCCTGCACGGTCCGCACGCCACCCCCTACCGTCAGCGGGATGAACACCTGGCTGGCCATGCGCTCGACGGTATGCAAAGTGGTGTCGCGGCCATCGACGCTGGCGGTGATGTCGAGAAAGGTGATTTCGTCAGCACCTTGCTCGTCGTAGCGACGGGCAATTTCCACCGGGTCGCCGGCATCACGGATGTTCTCGAACTTGACGCCCTTGACCACCCGGCCGTTGTCCACGTCCAGGCAAGGGATAATGCGCTTGGCCAGTGCCATGGTTCAGTCCTCAGCCTTGGTAGTTATCACAGAAGGCCTGGGCCTCAGCAACATCCAGGGTGCCTTCGTAGATGGCACGGCCGGTGATGGCGCCGATGATGCCCGGGGCCTTGGCGTCCAGCAGCGCCTTGATGTCGCCCAGGTTGTGAATGCCGCCCGAGGCGATCACCGGGATACGGGTGGCTTCAGCCAGTGCCTTGGTGAAGGGCACATTGCAGCCCTGCATCATGCCGTCCTTTGCGATGTCGGTGTAGACGATCGCCGAGACGCCATCGGCCTCGAAACGCTTGGCCAGGTCGATGACCTGCACCGAGCTCACTTCGGCCCAACCGTCGGTGGCGACGAAACCGTCCTTGGCGTCCAGGCCGACGATGACCTTGCCCGGGAAGGCTTTGCACGCTTCAGCGACGAACTCGGGCTGCTTGACGGCCTTGGTGCCAATGATCACGTAGCTGACGCCAGCCTTGACGTAGTGTTCGATGGTTTCCAGCGAACGGATACCGCCGCCGATCTGGATCGGCAGGTTCGGGTAGCGCTTGGCGATGGCGGTAACCACTTCACCATTGACCGGCTGGCCTTCGAAGGCGCCGTTGAGGTCGACCAGGTGCAGGCGGCGGCAGCCACCCTCGACCCACTTGGCGGCCATGCTCACCGGGTCGTCGGAAAATACCGTAGAGTCTTCCATGCGGCCCTGGCGCAGGCGCACGCAAGCACCGTCCTTCAGATCGATAGCGGGGATAATCAGCATCTTGGGAACCTGTCTATTTGTTGGGTTTCAGGGCTTCTCGAGTGCCCACAGGTCGCTTTCGATGCTCTCGAACCGCTCCTTGAGGTGCAGCTGAACATCGGCAATCGCCCTGTTGTAGTAATGGGGTGCAATCTCTTTGCTGAACAGCTCGAGGACCTCGGCCACCTCGAACGACCCCAACTGCAGCTCGAAGCGGTCTTCGAGAAAACGCTTCAAGGTATCGAGCGCTTCGCGCTCCTGCTCGGGGGCCAGGGTGATGGTCGGGGCCTTGGTCTTCGACCTGCTCATTTACCAGCGCCCGTCCCAGGCGATGAAGTTCTGCAGCAGCTGCAGGCCATGGGTATGGCTCTTCTCCGGGTGGAACTGCACGGCAAAACGCGAACCGTCGGCCAGCGCTGCGGCGAAGTCGACGCCATAGTGACCGCGTCCCACCACTTGGCCCGGCTTGCCGGCATTGATGTAGTAGCTGTGCACGAAGTAGAAACGTGCGCGGTCAGGGATGTCGTGCCACAGCGGGTGGTCGATGGTCTGGCTGACTTCGTTCCAGCCCATGTGCGGCACCTTCAGGTGCTCGCCCTCTTCTTGCAGGTCTTTGCCGAAAAAGCGCACCTGGCCAGGGAACAGGCCAATGCAGTCGACGCCGTTGTTTTCCTCACTGTGCTCGAGCAGCGCCTGCATACCGACGCAGATGCCGAGGAACGGGCGGTCCTGGCTGACTTCGCGCACCAGGCTGTCGAAGCCCAGGCGGCGGATTTCGGCCATGCAGTCGCGAATCGCGCCCACGCCCGGGAACACCACACGGTCGGCCTCGCGGATCACTGAGGCATCGCTGGTCACCAGCACTTTACCGGCACCTACGTGCTCAAGCGCCTTGGCCACCGAGTGCAGGTTACCCATGCCATAGTCGATTACGGCTACCGTTTGCATTTACAGGCACCCTTTGGTGGAAGGCATCTGCCCGGCCATACGCTCGTCGAGGGTGATGGCCATGCGCAGGGCACGGCCGAAAGCCTTGAATACGGTTTCGATCTGGTGGTGGGTGTTGTGGCCACGCAGGTTGTCGATGTGCAGGGTTACCAGGGCGTGGTTGACGAAGCCCTGGAAAAACTCCTGAAACAGGTCGACATCGAAACCGCCAACGCTTGCACGGGTATACGGCACGTGCATCTGCAGGCCTGGGCGGCCAGAGAAGTCGATGACCACGCGTGACAGCGCTTCGTCCAGCGGCACGTAGGCGTGGCCGTAGCGGAAGATACCTTTCTTGTCACCGATAGCTTGGGCGAATGCCATGCCCAGGGTGATGCCGACGTCTTCGACGGTATGGTGATCGTCGATATGCGTGTCACCCTTGCACTCGATATCCAGATCGATCAGCCCATGGCGGGCGATCTGGTCCAGCATGTGTTCAAGGAAAGGCACACCGATATCGAATCGGGCCTTGCCACTGCCATCGAGGTTGATCGAGCACTTGACCTGGGTTTCCAGGGTATTGCGCTCGACGGAAGCCTTACGTTCGACCATCACCAGCTCCGCAAAATCATTGGGCGAAAAGGGTTTCATTATAGGCCCAGAACGCGCCAGCTTGAAACGCGGATGACATATGGCAAAGCCAGGTTTTACGCGGGCTGGATGCTGCTACAGGTCTATACAACCACAGCAGCCCGCTCCTGCAGCGGCGAAAGGGGCGCAACACGCGCCCCCCCCTGATCAATAGAACAGCACAGCGGTCTTTTGCAAGGTCACCCAAACACCCCAGGCCAACGGCACAACCACCACCGCCCAGGCCAGCAGCACCAGTGGCAGGCTGCCTGGCGCCGCCTTCCACTCCAGCGACCGCGCCCCATCGGCGCCCTTGTCATGGCTCAACGCGCGCTCGGCCGCCAGTTCGGCATCACTCATGAAGTGCTTGTCGGCCACCGGGCGCACCAGCATGTTGCAGATAAAGCCCAGCACCAGCAGACCCGCGAGAATGTACAAGGTCATGTCATAAGCCGCCGCCCGCTCCACGCCTGCTGCCAGTTGATACTCGCGCAGGTAGGTGATCAGCACCGGCCCCAGCACTCCCGCTGCCGCCCAGGCGGTCAGCAGGCGGCCATGGATGGCACCCACCATCTGCGTGCCGAACAGGTCGGCCAGGTAGGCCGGCACCGTTGCAAAACCACCGCCATACATCGACAGAATGATGCAGAACGCTGCCACGAAAAGTGCCACGTTGCCCAGGTGCCCCATGTTCGGCACCAGGCTGTACAAGCCCACGCCCAAGGCGAAGAAGGCAAAGTAGGTGTTCTTGCGGCCGATGTAGTCGGAGAACGATGCCCAGAAGAACCGGCCGCCAATGTTGAACAGGCTCAGCAGGCCGGTAAAGCCGGCGGCGATCGCGGCAATCTGCGCCAACTGCGCAGTGCTCAGCTGGCTGAAGGTCAGTTCGTTGCCCAGTAACTTACCGGCGAACACTTCCTGCAGCAGCGGTGACGCCATGCCCAAAATGCCGATGCCCGCCGACACGTTCAGGCACAGCACCAGCCAGATCAGCGCGAACTGCGGGGTCTTCCAGGCCACACTGACGTGCACGTGGCGGTCGGTGACCATGGCGTTACTGGCATTCTTCAACGGCGCAGCCCAGCCTTCAGGCTTCCAGCCGGTCGGTGGTACGCGATACGCCAGGGCGCCAGCGGTCATGAACACAAAGTAGATCGCCGCCATGGCGACAAAGCTCTGCCATACGCCAACTTCGTGCTCATTGCCAAAATGCCCCATAAGCGCGGTGGCCAGCGGCGCCCCGACCATGGCCCCGCCGCCGAAGCCCATGATCGCCATACCGGTGGCCATGCCACGTTTGTCCGGGAACCACTTGATCAAGGTCGACACGGGTGAGATGTAGCCCAGGCCCAGGCCGATACCGCCAATCACGCCGGAGCCAAGCCACATCAGCCACAATTGATGGGTTTTCACACCTATCGCCGAAAGCAGCATGCCACCGCACCAGCACAAGGCCGACACCAGGCCAGCCTTGCGCGGGCCGGCGTGCTCCAGCCAGCCGCCCAGCACCGCCGCCGAGCAACCGAGGAAGACGAAGAACAGGGTGTAGATCCAGCTCAGCATCGAGATTGGCCAGTCGCATTCGGCGCTGAACATCCGGGCCATGAAGCCCATGTCTGCCGCACAGGCGACGGGGGCGGTGATCCCCAGGGCTTGCGACAAGGGCAGCCAGAATACCGAGAAGCCGTAGGCCATACCGATGCACAGGTGAATGGCCAAGGCAGCTGGCGGGACCAGCCAGCGGTTGAAGCCCGGGCGGGCGATTATGCGTTCCTTCGACAGGAAGCCTGGCTCACTGGCCGAGCTTCCCGTCGCGACGGTACTGGTCATGAATCTGATCCTTGTTATAGGGAGGGTGCTCGCGAAGCGGCGCAAGGGTAGCAGCATCAAGCAGCATGAAAGCAATCTGCCATCGTCCATTTTTGCCTAACTGAATCGGTCATGTCCCCGGCAAAAGCTCAGTATTAAGCTGTCGAAAGCCGTACCCTCTGATGCAGGCGTAGGAATTTTCTACATCTCTAGTCGTACAAGCAGGGGTAACCGCTACAGCGTTATACTCTGGCGCCTGAACTCACTAACGGACTAAAAGGACTCGCCCATGAAAGCGTTCGGCAAAATCCTGGGACTGGGGCTTCTCGGGTTACTGCTGATCATCGTGGCGCTGGGCTTCGCCCTGACCCACCTCTTTGATCCCAACGACTACAAAGACGAGATTCGCCAGCTGGCGCGCGACAAGGCCCACGTCGAACTGACCCTCAATGGTGACATCGGCTGGAGCCTGTTCCCGTGGCTGGGTCTGGAGCTGCACGAAGCCAGCATCGCTACCTTGAACAAACCCAAGGAACCGTTCGCCGACCTGCAGATGCTTGGCCTTTCAGTCCGTGTGCTGCCGCTGCTGCGCCGCGAAGTGCAAATGAGCGACGTACGTGTCGAGGGCCTGAACCTGACCCTGGCGCGTGACGAACAGGGCCATGGCAACTGGGAGGACATCGGCAAGCCGCTACCCGCGCAGAATGGCGCAGGCACCGATGCACAGGCACAGGCACCTGCCGAGCAGGCGCCTGCGACCACCGACAGCAACGACCGCGCCATCAAGCTGGACATCGACAGCCTGACCGTGAACAACGCCCGCGTGCAGTACACCGATGCCAAGACCGGCCAAAATTACAGCGCCGAGAGCATCCAGCTGAGCACCGGCCCGGTCCATGAAGGCGCAAACATCCCGCTCAAGGCCAGCGCCTTCGTCAGCGCCAGCCAGCCGAGCATCAAAGCCCGTACCGAGCTGGCCGGCGAATTGCGCTTCGACCGCAAGCTCAAGCGCTACAACTTCGAAGACATGCGCCTGTCGGGCGAGACCTCGGGTGAGCCTACCGGCGGCAAGACCGTGACCTTCGCCGCCCAAGGACAACTGCTGGTCGACCTGGCCGCCAATGTCGCCTCGTGGAACGGCCTGAAAGTCTCGGCCAACCAACTGCGCGCCCTCGGTGAGCTGAACCTGCGTGATCTGGACAAAGCACCCCAGCTGAGCGGCGGCCTGTCCATCGCCCAGTTCAACCTGCGCGCCTTCCTTGAAAGCATTGGCCACCCGCTGCCGGCCACCAACGACCCGGCCGCCTTCGCCAAGCTGGAGCTGGTGACTCGCCTGCAGGGCACGCCCAGCAGCCTGGCCCTGGAAGACCTGGCGGTGAAGCTGGACGACAGCACCTTCAGCGGCCGCGTGGCCGTCGAAGATTTCGCCAAACAAGCCCTGCGCCTGCAGCTTAAGGGCGACACCTTCGACGCCGACCGCTACCTGCCGGCCAAGAGCGAAGAAGCCAAGGGCGCCACCGCTGCGCGCCAGGCCGAGGTCAAGCAACAAGAGGCCAGCGCCGTAGCCGGTGCTGGCACCACACCACTGCCCAACGCCCCAACACACGTGGCATGGAGCGACGACAAGCTGCTGCCGGTCGACCGTCTGCGCGCCCTCGACCTGCAGGCCGACCTGGCCTTCGGCTCGTTGACCCTGGATAAGCTGCCGATCGAGAGCGCCCAGCTCAAGGCCGTTGGCCAAGGCGGCCTGCTGACCCTGCAAACCCTGCGCGGAGAGCTGTACAACGGCACCTTCGAAGCCAAGGGCACGGTCGACGTTCGCCCTGCCGTGCCACAGCTGGGTGTGAACACCAATATCCAGCGGGTGCCGGTGGAACACTTCATCAAGACCGAAGGCAAGGAACAGACGCCGCCGGTCAAGGGCCTGCTGACCCTGACCAGTGATCTGACAGCCACCGGTAACAGCCAGAAAGCACTGGTCGACACCCTGAACGGCAGCGCAAACTTCGCCATCAACGATGGCGTGCTGGTCAATGCCAACCTGGAACAGCAGCTGTGCCAGGCCATCGCCACGCTCAATCGCAAGACGCTGAGCAGCGAACCACGCGGCAAGGACACCCCGTTCCAGGAACTGCGCGGCAGCCTGGTAGTACGCAATGGCGTCGCCAGCAACCCGGACCTCAAGGCGCGCATCCCGGGCCTCACCGTCAATGGCCATGGTGACCTCGACCTGCGCGTGCTGGGCATGGACTACAACGTCGGTGTAGTCGTCGAAGGCGACCAGCGTGCCATGCCGGACCCGGCCTGCCAGGTCAACGAACGTTATGTAGGTGTTGAAGTACCCCTGCGCTGCCGTGGTCCGCTGGAACTCGGCGCAAAGGCCTGCCGCCTGGACCAGAACGGCCTGGGCAAGGTTGCCGCCAAACTGGCCGGCAACCGCCTGAAGGACAAGATCGATGAAAAGCTTGATGAAAAACTTGGAGACAAAGTGAGCCCGGAACTGAAAGACGCGCTCAAGGGGCTGTTCAAGCGATGAGCCCCGAGCAGTTCTCCAGCGCAGTGCTGGACTGGTATGACGAGCACGGCCGGCACGACCTGCCCTGGCAACAGGGCATCACGCCGTACCGGGTGTGGGTGTCGGAAATCATGTTGCAGCAGACCCAGGTCAGCACCGTGCTCAACTACTTCGACCGCTTCATGCAGGCCCTGCCAACCGTGCAAGCCCTGGCCGAGGCACCGGAGGACGAAGTGCTGCACCTGTGGACGGGCCTGGGTTACTACACCCGCGCACGCAACCTGCAAAAGGCCGCCAAGGTCGTCGTCGAGCAACATGGCGGCGAATTCCCGCGCAGCGTCGAGCAGCTTACCGAGCTGCCCGGCATTGGCCGCTCCACTGCCGGCGCCATCGCCAGCATCAGCATGGGCATCCGCGCACCGATCCTCGACGGCAACGTCAAGCGCGTGCTGGCACGCTACACCGCCCAGGCTGGCTACCCCGGCGAACCCAAGGTTGCCAACCAGCTATGGGCCACTGCCGAGCGCTTTACCCCGCAACAACGCGCCAACCACTACACCCAGGCGATGATGGACATGGGCGCCACGCTGTGCACGCGCAGCAAGCCCAGTTGCCTGATCTGCCCGTTGCAGCGCGGCTGCGAAGCGCACCTGCACGGCGAAGAAACCCGCTACCCCGAGCCCAAACCGCGCAAGGCGCTGCCGCAACGGCGCACATTGATGCCACTGCTGGCCAACCACGAAGGCGCCATCCTGCTTTACCGCCGCCCTTCCAGCGGCCTGTGGGGTGGTTTGTGGAGCCTCCCGGAGCTGGACGACATCGCCCAGCTCGACGACCTGGCCTACCAGCACGGCCTGCGCCTGGCTGGCCGCCACGCCATGGACGGCCTGACCCACACCTTCAGCCACTTCCAGCTGGCGATCGAGCCTTGGCTCGTGCGCGTCGACCCGGTCGGCGAGCACGTGGTCGAGGCCGACTGGCTCTGGTATAACCTCGCCACCCCGCCGCGCCTGGGCCTCGCCGCTCCGGTGAAAAAGCTGCTTGAACGCGCGACCGACGAACTGATTGCAGGAGACGCCCGATGACCCGCACCGTGATGTGCCGCAAATACCAAGAAGAACTGCCAGGCCTGGAACGCCCGCCCTATCCCGGTGCCAAGGGCCAGGACATCTTCGAACACATCTCGCAGAAAGCCTGGGCCGACTGGCAGAAGCACCAGACCATGCTGATCAACGAGAAGCGCCTGAACATGATGAACGCCGAGGACCGCAAATTCCTCCAGGCTGAGATGGACAAGTTTTTCGCCGGCGAAGAATACGCCCAGGCCGAAGGCTACGTTCCACCGGCCGAATGACCCCAAAAATCGTAAGCGACGGAATTAATTTAAAATTTTTTCAAAAAGTCGTTGACGAGCGGTCCGGAAATCTATTTAATTCACCTCGTCGCCCAGATAGCTCAGTCGGTAGAGCAGAGGATTGAAAATCCTCGTGTCGGCGGTTCGACTCCGTCTCTGGGCACCACCTTCAAGCTTCTGGTGGTTGCAAAGTTACCCGAAGCTACAACAAGAAACCCGCCTAGTGCGGGTTTTTTGTTGCCTGTGATTTTTAACTTCATGCGGCTTCGAAGAACACCAGATTTCACAACGCAACCTGAAGGCTCGCCATGCAATCGAGAAACCCGCAGCCATAAGCAGACTGCGGGCCAAACCTTACTCGTCCGACATGGAACGAAGATGATTGAATGCGTCCTCGGTCATGTGCCCCATGTAGGAGATGCTGTGCAACTGAAGGTGGCCGTGTTGCTTGCCTTTTTCGATAATGGCGGCGATGTCAGCCTTTGTAATCCTTTGCTCGTCGCAATCGGCGAAACCGGTTGGATAGTAAACCCTGCCATCGTCCGTGTAGCCGTACAGGGTGACCAGATAAAAGTGCTTCATGACTCCTCCTTTGTAGCGCAAACGTGCGCATCACTCACAGACGCCGAATTGGCGCAGTGACAGGCTGCCAGCCAGCATGGCTGGCAGCAGGAGAGAAGCTACGCAGGGCCCACGGTTCGCATAATCTGGATATGTATCCCACAGACATCTCAAGCTGCAGCGCCCAGGCGCACGGCTTGGGTTTATCGGGCAATTGCGCTTCAATACGCGCACTTTCAGACACACCCAAGGATTTCCCCATGGCCACCCCTACCAAGCAACAGAAACGCGCCAAGCGCGCCGCCAGCAAGGCCAAGCAGAACCGCATGGTACGCAGCGGCCAAGCGGTCAAGGCCAGCGCCGGCGACAGCGCCAGCGTCGAGCAGGTGTACAACAAGGCCATGGAGTCGGGCAGCTACGACGCGATGTTCAACAAGATGAAGGAAGCCCAGGAAGGCGGCCTGGTGCCAATGATCTCGGTGTTCCTGGTGGATCCGCTGCTCGCCCTGGTGCTCAAGGGGCACAAGGAAGAACACGCCACCGACTACATCGTGCTGGTGTTCAACGCCTACCGCAAATGGCTGGACGGCGCTGACGAAGAGACCACCATGGCCTGGCTGGAGAGTGATGAGTTCCAGGACGCCTATATCGCTGCTTCCGAACTCGTGGCCAAGCAACAGCAGAAGCAGTTTGGCTGACAGGGCCATGTAACCCGTTGTGGCCTCCGCGCGGCCCCTGTAGGAGCGGGTTTATCCGCGAATACAATGGCGGCTGCGACGGTGATTAGCCAGGGAAATTGGCCAGCAGGCCCGGCCCTTTCGCGGGTAAACCCGCGCCTACGGGCCTGTGGCGAACCTGCGGGCTTGCCCACGAAAGGGCCATCACAGGCAACAAAAAAAGGCCGCACCCTTCACAGGGCGCGGCCTTCTCATTTCAGCCAGCGCGGATCAGCTGTCCAGCGCCGCCCGCCCGGCAGCCTCGCGCTTGCGGTGCACCAGCAAGCCAGCCGCCACCACACCAATACTCAGCAACGCAGTCGCAATGATCTCCGCACGGTGATCCTCACGCAGCGCCATGACCACCAGAATGGCAACGATGAAGGCAATGGTCGCCCAGGTCAGGCCCGGGAACAGCCACATCTTGAAGGTGATCTTCTCGCCGCGGGCTTCACGCTGGGCGCGCATGCGCAGCTGCGACACGGCAATCACCAGGTACACCAGCAGCGCGATGGCGCCAGAGCTGGCCAGCAGGAACTCGAACACCTGGGCCGGTGCCACGAAGTTGGCGAACACGCAGAGAAACGCAGCCGCGGTGGACAGCAGTACCGCCACGTGCGGGGTCGCCGCCTTGGTGGTGCGCTGGGCGATGGCCGGGGCGTCGCCACGCTTGCTCAGCGAGAACAACATGCGCGAAGAAGTGTACAGCGCCGAGTTCAGGCAGCTGGTCACGGCAATCAGCACAACAATGTCGACGATCAGCTTGGCATTCGGCACACCAATACGGCTCAGCACGGTCTGGTAGGAGCCCGTCTCGGCCAGGGCCGGGTCGTTCCACGGCACCAGGGCCACGACCAGGAAGATCGACACCAGGTAGAACAGGCAGATACGCCAGATTACCGAGTTGGTGGCACGGCTGATTTGCTTGCCCGGGTCCTTCGACTCGGCAGCGGCGATAGTGACGATTTCGGTACCCATGAACGAGAACATGGTGGTCAGCATGGCTGCCAGCACTGCGCCCAGGCCGTTGGGCATGAAGCCTTGGGTATCGAACAGGTGGCTGGCACCGCTCACTTGGCTGCTCGGTACAAAGCCGAACAAGGCAGCACAGCCCACGGCGATGAAGCCGATGATCGCCAGCACTTTGAGCAGGGCAAACCAGAACTCGAACTCACCGTAGTTCTTCACGCTGCACAGGTTGGTAAGTGTCAGTGCCAGGGTAATGATGAGGGAGAACGCCCACAGGTCAACCGCCGGGAACCAGGCATGCAGAATGGCCGCGGCGGCGTTGGCCTCCAGCGGAATTACCAACACCCAGAACCACCAGTACAGCCAGCCAATGGTGAAACCGGCCCAGCGCCCGATGGCACGGTCGGCATACGTAGAGAACGAACCGGTGTCAGGCGAGGCGACTGCCATTTCACCCAGCATACGCATGACCAGCACGACCAGCGTACCGGCGGCAGCGTATGCCAGCAGCACGGCAGGGCCGGCAGCTGCGATGGCGTGGCCGGAGCCTACGAACAGGCCGGCACCGATGACGCCAGCAATGGACAGCATGGTCACATGCCGTTGTTTGAGCCCCTGAGCGAGGTCATTGGAATTGTTACCGCTCATTGAAACTACCTTTGTAAGGAGTGGACCACGCCGACTGCGGGTACAGAGCGCGCCAGGGGATGACCCAGGCGTCGCTGCAATCGGCGGTTTCCAACTGGCAATAAGCGCGCCACATGCCGAATACACCCGTCAGAAAATTCTGCAGGCCTTTTAGGATGCGGCTTGGAGGGCTTTCGGCCATTGCATGACCGAAAGGGCATCAAATCATCGGATTACTGAAATACCCACTTACAAATGCACCAAAGGTGCTCCTCGGTAACACCTGTGCACCACCGCAATGCCAAAAAGTGCAACCCATAGGTACAACCTTGTGACATCAACATGGCATTCGTGGGTGAACCCGTTTGCACTGGCAAAAGGTCGGGTTTACCCCTCCGATGGGTCAAAACAGCTTCCATGCGCCGGCCAAAGCTGGCACCATCGCGCCTTTTTTCATCAAGGCTCTGGTGCTGGGCGACACCTTCGCGGACATCTGCGCGACGTTACGCTGTAGCGATGCGACAAACTGCCCCACCAGCGCCCCCAGTCCCCGGCGACCCTGTTGGCCGTCATAATGCCGCTATGCTAGCTTGGCGCACGCCAGGAAGGCCGCCAACAGCTGGGAACGCACCCGAACACATGAGGACCGCACATGGCTCAGGCCACGCCCGCGCTGGAAATCCGCAATTTGCACAAACGCTACGGCGAGCAGGAAATTCTCAAGGGCATTTCGCTGACCGCTCGCGACGGTGACGTGATCTCCATCCTGGGGTCGTCCGGCTCCGGCAAGTCCACCCTGCTGCGCTGCATCAACCTGCTCGAGAACCCGCACCAGGGCGAAATCCTGGTCGCCGGCGAAGCCCTCAAGCTCAAGGCCGCCAAGAATGGCGACCTGATCGCAGCCGACAACCGCCAGATCAATCGCCTGCGCAGCGAAATCGGCTTTGTCTTCCAGAATTTCAACCTGTGGCCGCACATGTCGATCCTCGACAACATCATCGAGGCGCCACGCCGCGTGCTCGGCCAAAGCAAGGCCGAGGCCATCGAAGCCGCCGAAGCGCTGCTGAACAAGGTCGGCATCTACGACAAACGCCACAGCTACCCCGCCCAGCTTTCCGGTGGCCAGCAACAGCGCGCCGCCATTGCCCGTACCCTGGCCATGAAGCCCAAGGTCATCCTGTTCGACGAGCCTACATCGGCACTCGATCCGGAAATGGTCCAGGAAGTGCTTAACGTTATCCGCGCATTGGCCGAAGAAGGCCGTACCATGCTGCTGGTGACGCACGAGATGAGCTTTGCCCGCCATGTGTCCAGTGAAGTCGTCTTCCTGCACCAGGGCCTGGTCGAAGAGCAGGGATCGCCGCAGCAGGTCTTCGAAAACCCGACCTCGGCGCGTTGCAAGCAATTCATGTCCAGCCACCGCTAACGGAGCAATACATGCACACCTACAAGAAGTTTCTCCTGGCAGCTGCTGCCACGCTGGTGATGTCGGCAAACGCCATGGCCGCAGAAAAACTGCGCATGGGCATCGAAGCCGCCTACCCACCGTTCAACAACAAGGATGCCAGCGGTAACGTGGTTGGCTTCGACAAAGACATCGGCGACGCCCTGTGCGCAAAGATGAAAGTCGAGTGCTCGGTCGTTACCTCCGACTGGGACGGCATCATCCCGGCCCTGAACGCCAAGAAGTTCGACTTCCTGGTGTCTTCGCTGTCGATCACCGACGAACGCAAGCAGGCTGTGGACTTCACCGAGCCGTACTACTCCAACAAGCTGCAGTTCATCGCGCCGAAAAACGTCGACTTCAAGACTGACAAAGAGTCGCTGAAAGGCAAGGTCATCGGCACCCAGCGCGCCACCCTGGCCGGCACCTACCTTGAAGACAACTTCAAGGGCGTCGACGTCAAGCTGTACGACACCCAGGAAAACGCCTACCTCGACCTGGTCTCCGGTCGTATCGACGGCATCCTGGCCGACAAGTACGTGCAGTACGAGTGGCTGAAAAGCAAAGACGGCTCGAACTTCGAGTTCAAGGGCGAGCCGGTGATGGACAGCGACAAGATCGGCATTGCCGTGCGCAAAGGTGACACCAAGCTGCGCGACGACCTGAACAAAGCCCTGGCAGAAATCAAAGCCGACGGTACGTACAAGAAAATCAACGACAAGTACTTCCCGTTCAGCATCGAATGATCCGCCCTGACCGGCGCGCCCTTGCGGCGCGCCAGTCCCTAAAATGACCTGCCCATGAATATCGACCTGCACGGATTCGGTCCGGCCATGATGGCCGGCACCCTGATGACCGTAAAACTGGCGCTTTGCGCCTTGCTGCTGGGGCTGGTCCTGGGCCTGCTCGGCGCCCTGGCCAAAACCTCACCGCTCAAGCCCCTGCAATGGCTTGGCGGCTTCTACTCGACCCTGGTTCGCGGCGTGCCCGAACTGCTGTGGGTACTGCTTATCTATTTCGGCACCGTCGGGCTCATGAACAGCCTCGGCGAAGCCCTGAACATGCCGGGCCTTGAGCTAAGCGCCTTCGCCGCGGGCGTGATCGCCCTGGGCCTGTGCTTTGGCGCCTACGCCACCGAAGTGTTCCGTGGCGCTATCCTGGCGATCCCCAAAGGCCACCGCGAAGCTGGCCTGGCGCTGGGCTTGTCAAAGGGCCGCATCCTCTCGCGGATCATCCTGCCGCAGATGTGGCGCATCGCCCTGCCCGGCCTTGGCAACCTGTTCATGATCCTGATGAAGGACACCGCCCTGGTATCGGTAATCGGCCTTGAAGAAATCATGCGCCACTCGCAAATTGGCGTGACCGTGACCAAAGAGCCGTTCACCTTCTACATGGTCGCGGCCTGCATCTACCTGGGCCTGACCGTGCTTGCCATGACCGGTATGCATTTCATGGAAAAACGCGCCGCTCGCGGCTTTGCGAGGGCTGAATAATGAATTGGGAAGTCATCTTCAAATGGCTGCCACGCCTGGCCGAGGGTGCGGTCCTGACCCTGGAGCTGGTGGCCATTGCCGTGGTTGCAGGGTTGATCCTGGCCATACCGCTGGGCATCGCCCGCTCCTCGCGCCACTGGTACGTGCGCGCGGTGCCGTTCAGCTACATTTTCTTCTTCCGTGGCACACCCCTGCTGGTGCAGTTGTTCCTGGTCTATTACGGCCTGGCGCAGTTCGATGCGGTGCGCTCCAGTTCGCTGTGGCCGTACCTGCGCGATCCGTTCTGGTGCACGGTGCTGACCATGACCCTGCACACCGCTGCGTACATCGCCGAGATCCTGCGTGGCGCGCTGCAGGCGATCCCTAAAGGTGAGATTGAAGCGGCACGGGCGCTGGGCATGTCGCGTGGCAAAACGCTGTTCTACATCATGCTGCCACGCGCTGCGCGCATCGGCCTGCCGGCGTACAGCAACGAAGTGATCCTGATGCTCAAGGCCAGTGCCCTGGCCAGTACCGTGACCCTGCTGGAGCTGACCGGCATGGCCCGTACCATCATCGCCCGCACCTACCTGCCGGTGGAGATCTTCTTCGCCGCAGGCGTGTTCTACCTGGTGATCTCGTTCATGCTGGTGCAAGGCTTCAAGCTGCTGGAGCGCTGGTTGCGCGTGGATGCCTGCCAAGGCCGCTGACATCTCCTAGCCTTCTTCGCGGGCACGCCCGCTCCTACAACAGGCCTATGCTGAGCCTTCGTAGGAGCGGGTTTACCCGCGAATAGGCCCTCAACCCCAACACACATCCACATGCCCAGCCCCCTCCACAGCCACCACCTAAGCACCCGCTTCCAGGCCCTCGACCAGTTCCTGATAGAGCACCAACAGCTGTGGAAACCCCGCCCCTTCACCACCCTGCAACTGCCTTGGGAAACCACCCACCCAGAGCTTGCCGCCCACCTGCGCCAATGTTCCCTGGCAGACGCCGAAGCCGACAGCGCCGCTGACCGCTTGCCTGCCCCATTCCCGCAACTGGACGAACAAGCCCGACAGCTCGCCACGCTCGGCAGCCTTGCGCAAACCAATCTACCGCCTGCCGCCCACCGCCTGGACGTCGCCGTCCCCGGCCGCAAATGGCAGCAGATCGAAGCCTTCGCCAGCCACCTGGCCTTCCGCGAGCAGCCCCGGCACTGGCTGGACTGGTGTTCTGGCAAAGGCCACCTCGGCCGTCGCCTGCTGCAACCCGGGCAACACCTGACCTGCCTGGAGTACGACGCCGACCTGGTCGCTGCCGGTCAGGCCCTGAGTGCACACCACCACTTGCAAGCACAGCACGTACATCAGGATGTGATGGCCAGCGACAGCGCTCGCCACCTGGCTGACGATAAAAGCGTGGTTGCCCTGCATGCCTGTGGCGATCTGCATGTACGCCTGATGCAACTGGCCAGCCAGCAAGGTTGCCGGCAACTGGCCATAGCCCCGTGCTGCTACAACCGCATCGCCGCGCAGCAGTACCAGGCGTTGTCCACAGCCGCGCAGGCGTCGAGCCTGCAGCTGTCGCTGGACGACCTGGGCCTGCCCTTGAGCGAAACCGTCACTGCCGGCGCCCGCGTGCGGCGCCAGCGCGACACCTCGATGGCCCGGCGCCTGGGCTTCGACCTGCTGCAACGCCAGCAGCGCCAGAGCGATGAATACCTGCCGACGCCTTCCCTGCCGGTGGCCTGGCTGGAGAAGCCCTTCGAGCAATACTGCCGCGACTTGGCTGAACTGAAGCAATTGCCAGTGAGCGGCGACCCGGACTGGGCAATGCTGGAAGCTGCGGGCTGGCAACGCCTGGCCGAGGTTCGGAACCTGGAGCGCGTACGCAACCTGTTCCGTCGGCCACTGGAGCTGTGGCTGGTACTCGATCGCGCCCTGTTCCTCGAAGAACAAGGCTATGACGTGCGCCTGGGCCTGTTTTGCGATTACCCACTGACCCCGCGCAACCTGCTCATTCTTGCGGAACGCGACGGTTAGCCGCAGTACAACCTGTGGATAAGTCTGTGAACAAGCTTGTGATTACCTGTTGGATCCAAGCGCTATTTCAAGCGCTTGGCTTATTCCTGCTTGCGGCTGCAGCCCAGTAAAAACAGGCGTTTGCGCAAAGACCAGCGGCGTAGCGATCCGGCATGCCTTTCGCTCAGGTCGCCGATGCCACTTGTGCATAAACATTTCTTGTGGTTAGCGCAAGCGGCTTTTGTGGGAGCGGCCTTGCGTCGCGAATGGGCTGCAAAGCAGCCCCGGCGATTTCAGAGATTGTGCCGAAAACGGGGGCCGCTTTGCGGCCCTTTCGCGACGCAAGGCCGCTCCCACAAATGACCGCGTCAATGCCTAATGCGCCTTACCCTTGGCGATCTCGATATCGTTCATCAGCGCCTTGGCCATGTCGCACAGGTAATCGGCTGCCCCCAGGAATTTATGGTCGTCCTCCATATCCCCCTCACGCACCAGGTGCTTGATGTAGCCCATCAGGATCGAGACATGCTCGTAGGCAGCATCGACAGGGACGCCGGGCTCTACGCGTAGCAGATTGAGGGATGGGTTACCGGCTGCGAGGAAGGTTTCCACGCCTGCGGTTGTGATTGGCTCAGAAACATCTTTTTTCATGGCAAATCCTTATTCACGGAAGGAGACTGCCAAAAATCTTTCTCACGGATTTGGGGCGGCAGCCGTACGCAGGGTGAGAAACCGAGTGAATAAGGAAGCCCGGCCAGACCGAGGTCTGCCCACGTACGACCACCATGGCGAGTAGCGCTTATTCAAGTCGGGTTCTCACACCCAGTCGCCAGAGCGACCCGAAAACGGTATCCGTGAGCCACTTCCCCGACAACAGCGTTACTTCGGCGGCGCGCGTAGGATACTTCCGAAGCATCCAAACCCTGAAGCTTTAGACCCCATGGTTCAGAATTCCCTTACACAGATAACCCGGCTTACCCGCCCCCCTGTAGGAGCGGGTTCACCCGCGAAGAGGCCATACCAGACAACACAAGGCTAATGCTCCACCGCCGCAACGGTGTATCATCCGTCCCCCAAATCATTAAAAAGTGACGTCGCGCGCTGCCCGCCAGCCCCGCGACCTTCTGGCGTTGCGCCAGAACCGACAATGGACCACCGGACCTGAGCATCGTGACCCGAGCCAACCCCCTCGCCCTGTTGACCTTCGCCCTGGCCCTGACCGGCTGTGCCGGCGGCACCCCGCCCCAACCCAACAGCAACCTGGGCTGGAACCACCCCGGCATGCAGCTGGGCGGCGACAACGGCCTGCCCCTGCGCACAGAAGCCCCATGCCGCAAGCGCGGCTGCGACAACGACAAGCTGTTTTTCAACCCGGGTAAAAACGAGCCTAGCGTCACCACCATGCACCGCGGCTGGTAGGAAAATTCTTCTTTTGGGCCGGTGACTTAGGTCTTTTGCGAACATTCGCAAGGAAGTGGTTTACAGGCGCCAAACGATCGCTATAATGACGCCCCATTGCCGGTATAGCTCAGATGGTAGAGCAACTGACTTGTAATCAGTAGGTCCCGGGTTCGATTCCTGGTGCCGGCACCATTCAAGGTTCCATAGAAAGCTTTCAAAATCTCTGGAACCCCCGAAAAACCCGCCTTCTGGCGGGTTTTTTCGTTATGGCGTTCCGTCGGATTCCGAGGGCAGCCAGCGCTAATAAGGATAGTTTTAAGGATAGAGGTCCGTTTCGATATCGGAGACTACCCTTATGGCCCGCACCACTGCCCCGCTCACAGACACCACCTGTCGCACGGCAAAGCCCAGAGAGCGCGAGTACAAGCTCTTCGACGGCGACGGTCTTTACCTGCTTGTGCAACCCAACGGCCGCAAAGGCTGGCGGCTCAGGTACGTGAAACCCGATGGCCGCGAAGGCCTGACCGCCCTCGGCAGCTACCCGGTGGTCGGGCTGGGCGACGCACGCCGCAAACGCTTCGAGATCAAGCAGCAGCTTGCCAATGGCATAGATCCCATCCAGTACAAGCAACAAACCAAGACCCAGGCCGTGATCAACGGCCGCACCTTCGAAAGCGTTGCGCTCGACTGGCACGCGAGCATGGTGCCGAAGTGGGCGCCCGGCCACGCCAAGACTGTGCTCAGCCGATTGAAGACCCACGTGTTCCCTTTAATCGGTGCCAGAGCAATCGTTGAGCTGGACACCCACGACCTCATGCAGCCACTGGAAGCCGTGACGAAGCGCGGCACCATCGACGTGGCGCTCAGGATCAAGAACTACCTGCAAAGCATCATGCGCGAGGCCAAACGGCTGCGACTGATTACAGCGAACCCGGCTCACGACCTTGATGGCTCGATCAAAACTCCACGGGTAACTCACCGACCCGCATTACCCTTATCGCGACTCCCAGAGCTACTGGCATGCATTGATGACTACAGAGGTCGCCCGCTCACGCGCCTCACGGTGATGCTGTCGTTGCATGTATTCGTACGCTCCAGCGAACTGCGCTTCGCCCGCTGGAACGAGTTCGACCTCCAGCGCGGAATCTGGGAGATCCCCGACACCCGACCGGCGCTGGACGGCGTGCCGTTTTCCACAAGGGGTACGAAGATGGCCGGGGACATCCACGTTGTACCCTTATCGCCGCAAGCCGTGGCCTTGCTTGAGCAGATCCACGCGATCAGCGGCAAATTCGACCTGGTGTTCGCGGGGGATGCCAAACCGTGGAAACCGATGTCCGAGAACACGGTGAATGCCGCGCTCAGGACGATGGGCTACGACACCAAGGTGGATATCTGCGGCCACGGGTTCCGAGCCATGGCGTGCAGTGCGCTGATAGAGTCTGGGCTATGGTCGGAGACGGCTATCGAACGACAGATGAGCCACAAGGAACGCAACAACGTGCGTGCCGCCTATACCCACAAGGCTGAGTTCCTTGAAGAGCGCCGGATGATCATGACCTGGTGGAGCCGGTTTCTGGAGGCGAACCGTGAGGACCATGTGACCCCGCACGAGTTTGCCAAGCAGACGGGCGAGAACGTCACGCGCCTGCGCAGTGCCAAGAGGATCGAGTAACCTGCCGCACCACCACCTCAAACTCGCTGTGAAGTTACCCACAGCACCCCATGAAGCTCCTCCGCGCGGGTCCTTCCAAACGGGGCTGCAAAGCCGCCCCGTTTGGAAGGACCATACCTAAGAAAAAAACTGCTGGCACAGCGTACGTCTGTGGAAAACCACTGATGTCCACCGGGGGATAGTTTTATCCACAAGCGCTAAATCTCTGATATCGCGCTGCTTGACGAATATTGTCCACAGGCGTAGACCAGGAGTCGCAAGCGCTGTCGATGACAGCACCCCAGGTGACCCGAACCTTAAAGGTCACGCCGCTCCCGCGGTGGTTCTCCCCAAGGGCGATTCGCATCCGGCAGCTCGCCCGGTCACTACCCATGTGATGGATGCTCTTACACATAAAGCGCTCGTGCGCCAGATACTCCGTACCTCGCTGCCCTGCAGCAACCTATCCGCTTGGCCGAGTATTGCGCCAACCTGTGCCCGTCTCTTTCTTCTGGAAAGAGACGGGCACTTCTACCACTGCTGCAGCCCTGATCGCACATGGCTTTGCGGCAATCCCCCTCCGTGACAATCGGCGTGACAAACGCCGATGTCACCAGCAACAGCGATGTAGATGATGGTGCCGCAGACCAAGGAATGGACTGCACCTGACTGACAGTCAGGCATGCCCCGGTCATCGCATTGCTGCGTTCACCCGGCTCAGGATCTTCAGACGCTGCTTTCGTCAGCCAGCACTGCCTCCACCCGCCCACCGGTAACGGTGTTAAGGAGGCCAGATCATGAGATGCCCTTGCTCCCGGTTGTAAGGAGCCGCTAGTCCCGCGTAGTGGACATTCCCCACAGGTCGCAGGGACCTTGATCCCTGATAACACTGAGCATTCTTGGCGGGATGACGTGGGGCGAGGATCGGAGAACGGCAGATGAGGTGATCGACATGGCATTGGTGGGTAGACGCGATGGCCGTAATTTCGGCTACGGCAGGCAATTGAGCTACGCAGGTCCGCAGGCGCTGAAAGATATGTTCGGCGGAGGCCACTACGGCACGGTCAAGGCACACTGTGATCGGTGGCAGGCATTCGTGAAGTGGTGCCGCTCCGAACAAGGGCCCGGTATCAATGATGCGCGGCACATTGATCGAAAGGTGTTGGCCGACTATGCGGCGTATCTGCGTGACCTGGTTCGGCGTGGAGACCTCGCCGTCAGCACTGCACAAAACCGGATATCCAGCGTTAACAGGACCATGGCGGCGCTTCGCGGTGATCAGTACGTGAAATTGCCCAGCCCGAGCAAGGCGTTGGGCATGCAGCGCACCGGGGTTCGACAGTCGTTGCCGCAGGGCCAAGACCGCGAACAGGTTAAACAGATCGTCGATGCACTTTGCCGGCATCATCAGCTACGAGCCGCCGCGATTGTCCTGTTGGCGCGAGCCACTGGCATGCGCTTGCGTGAAGCCATCTTGGCTGACCTGCCACGGTTAAGTCGTGAGTCCCAAAATTTAGGTAGGATCAACATCCAGGACGGTACCAAAGGTGGCCGCGCTGGCGCCTCGGCACCCCGTTGGATTACGGTGGATGATCATATTCGTGATGCTCTTGGATTCGCATCGAAAGCGTCACCTTCAGGTAGCCGCAACCTGATTGCGCCAAATGAGAGCTACCTGAGTCTTCTGCAAGAAAGCATCCGCTCTGCGCGGGATATCCTGCATGCACACAACCTCAAGGGCTTCCATGAGCTACGAGCAGCGTACGCATGTGAGCGCTACGAGCAGATCACCCAACACCCCGCGCCAATCAACGGCGACCAATGTTGCCAGGTAGATAGGAACCTTGATCGTGAGGCCCGGTGGCAAATCAGCTGCGAGCTGGGGCACGGACGGATCGACGTGGTCGCCGCCTACATTGGTGGCCGGGCATGAGTAAGCCATTCGATATGGAGCTGTTTTTGGCTGGAGTTCTGACCGGCTCGCACGCAACGCGGCAACGCCACGTTCGCCAGGCGAAAATCATTCAGGCTGAAATTGCAGAACGCTGGCAGCGAGAGACACCGTGGCGCTGGCGGAGAAAGCATCTGGCATGGTTTCTCGAACATCGAATGAGCCACCGCAGTGAGGCGACACAGTACTACTACCTGCTGACCGCGAGATTGCTCGCTCACCGTTTAGAAAAATCATGGATTTTAACATTCTGACCAAGGATCTAGTGCTGATAGTCACGACAGACTCCAATCTACTGAAATCGCTCCTGCGCGGAAGACAACCAACGGCCAGCAGGTGACGTTCGATCACGTCACCTGCGAGACCAATTTTGGCTGGCAAACGTAACCGTTGCCCTCCGACCGAGTCCGCAGCGATAAGGCACTAAGCGGAAACTGCGACGGAGATAAAGCTCATGGCAAATTTCTTGTCCAACGGCAGCCTTGCGAGATAGCATCGAGCCATCACTAGCAGGGATGCTCGAAGTGCACATATTCCTCCCCCTACTTTTCCTCCTCACTCAGACAGCACGCTTTTTTTCTGACAATAAGGGCGGTGCCGCGCGTTGCGCTAAGAACTTTTCTCTGCGTGCCTATCGCCGGGCCGATGGATCCAGACACAGTCATGTGGTGTGCCTCGACGGTTCTCGGAAACTGGCCACTCCCTTTCAACAGAGCTGCACATGCTCTCCGGATGAACATGTGTGTTTTCATAAAATTTATACAAGGTCTTGTGCTGAGAACTATCGCTCGTAACAGGAAGAGAGAAAAAGCATGCGAAAGCTAGACGGACACAACGCTAAATTAGGTGTACGTACCCAAAAACAAGACCAACCAATATTGGTGATTTAATTAAATAAAATAGGAGATATCAAATGAGCATGAGCTTTGATTTAAATCAAACCGTGGCAGATGCTTACGACGAAGCTCTGAAAAAAAGAGGAATCGCCAACATTCTAATTGCTGGCAAAACTGGCGTCGGAAAGAGCACTTTAATAAATACAGTGTTTCAAGGGCGTATGGCTGCCACCGGACAAGGCCGACCTGTAACGCAACACACAAAAAAAATCACTAAAGAAGGGGTTCCGATTGCCATTTATGACACTAAAGGGCTAGAGGTTAAAGATTACGACCCAATCCTTAAAGAGTTAATGGTATTTATCAGATCCACCAATAGCAACACCGACCACCAACAGCATATACATGCTGCATGGATCTGCATTGCTGAGGGCACTCGGCGGGTTGAAGAAGCTGAAATTTCTTTAGCAAAGCACCTGTCCGAGGCAATGCCAGTTATCATTGTCATAACAACGGCCACGTCAGATCAAGGGTTTAAAAGCATTGTCGAAAATCTATTTCCGTTCGCAAGAAATGTTGTACGAATTAACTCCGTAGACCTAACGCTTGATGGCGGCATGAAAATCCCCGCTCACGGACTGGAAGATTTAATCGATATAACAATGGAGGTAATTCCAGAAGGACAAAAAAAGGCGTTCGCAGCAGCTCAGCAGATAAAGTTAGATCACAAACTTAATCAATCACACAAGATTGTTGCTGCAGCCGCCGTTAGTGCGGGAGGGATCGCTGCCGTTCCTATCCCATTTTCAGATGCAATAGGAATTATTCCAATCCAGATAGGAATGCTGGCAGGCATTAGCTTGGCGTTTGGCTTGGATGCAAACAAAGCGTTTTTAGGGTCCCTAGTCAGTGGGACGTTTGCTGCTGTGGCGGGAAGCTTTGGAGGTCGAGCGGCCGTAGGCGCATTGCTTAAATTTTTCCCCGGTTTGGGGAGTGCCGCTGGAGCAGCTATATCGGCCACTGTTGCAGCTACTATTACAACCACATTCGGCGAAGCGTACGTTGCAACTTTGTACGGACTCCTTAAAGACGACCCCGACAAAAAACTAACTGGGGATGATGTTGCGAAAGCATTCAAAGAGAAGTTGCAGAACTGATCATCAACAAAGTCAATACGAATAAGTCTCTGCCAGTGACCGCGCCTGGCGCACACTGGCAGATTTAGATCGATTATACATGATTTCTAATGCGATTGGTTTTCACGACAGACACGAACACAAACTAGCTTGAGATATTGACTGTGAGCAGAGCACCCGACTCAAATTTTACAAAGGCGTGTGCAAAAATTTTTCCCGGCGATTATTTAGCGAGCGGCTTAGAGGATTAATCCCTTCAATACCATAAGCTTAATCGTGACAAGAAAAATTAACTTTACGAAAACTAACAACTCATTTTCCGAGAGAACCTCATGACCTCTGACGAACTTTACAGTTTCTTAAGTGACCCCAAGTTACTGGAGCTCATTGAAATTAACAAAACAGCTGATAACGTATTTGACGTGGTGAACTTAAACGAAAACCAAAATTCAAGCGTTTTGGCTTGGTGCATGAATCCCAACGAAGGGCATGCACAAGGCGATGCAGTTATTAAAGACTTTCTTGAGGCTGCATTTGAGGCAAGTGAGAACTGTAGATTCGACAATAAAAAATTTTTTGAAAAATGGACACTTGGCAGAATACGCACAACAAGTTTTGGAGCTGCCTTTGTAACGCGAGAGTTCAAAATAAAAATCAATGACGGATCTAGCAATGGCAGGTTGGATCTATTCTTAGTAGACCCAAGAAATAAAATCTTGATAGCAATAGAAAACAAAGTAAAAGCCACACTAGATGGCGGGCAGTTAGAGAGATATGTAAAATCTGTTAAAAACGAACTAGCCACGCGTAAAGTATTTTCGGACTTCGACCTCGCATTTGTCGTCATCGACAAGGATCTGGAGTCTTATTCTGAAACCCATTTATCATCCCTTGGCAATCGGTGGTGCTTACTTGATTACCAGTGGCTAGAACCTTCAGCAAATCGAGCTCGGCACAGTCTAAACCGAGGAAACCAATCGGCGCAGCTTTTAGCAACGTATTGCCAAAGTGTTACCAATTGGGAAAGCCCGGCGAGCAAGGCACAGTCAGATTTGATGGCAGACATTGCGCTTTCTTACCCAGCAGTTATCGAAAGCATGCGTGAACTTAAACGCATTCCAATGGAGGCTTGGGAGCCTTCCACTCTTCAAGGGCCACTTGGGGAGCTGATGATATTTATCTCTCAACACAGGCCTGTCTGCGAAAAGTTAGTTAACATAAGAGGAATCACAAGCCTCGTTCAAAAACTTGCCAAGGCAATTCCTAGCTCAGCAGTAGACTTTATTGAAGAAGGAAGTTACTGGGTAGCTTTGACATCAGCCCAGATTGGAGTATTTCAGCGCAACGAAGGCTGGCCAATATATCTAGATATTTACCGAGTTGCTAGAACATCAACTCCGTCAGCTCCGAAGTTTACGATAAAATTGGTGTGGTTGAAAAATGAATTCAACCCTCTTTCTTGTAGTGAAACCGAACTTCGTGCTAGTTTCGAAGGTGCATTCAACGGCCTCAACAAACGACAAACATCTGACCGAAGAAGAATACTCATTGCAGAACACATTACACCAACTGAAGCCATTGATATTGCAACTCAATCAGTTACAAAAATTAGCGAACTTCTGAACAGACACCTTATTAGCAAACAGAACTCAACAATCAACTCCACGAACAATTAAATCCATAGCAACACAAACACCAAAACGAAGATCAAAACAAATACTCAACAGATAAGCATTGGTGATAGCCGGCACTACCAATGACTTACATCTTATTAGACATAACCCGTAAGATCGGCCATAAGTTAGATTTAGTACGTCGCGGCGATGTACAGGGAGGGGGGAAGGTGACTTTTCCGCTCCTGTGGGTCTTCTTGAATCAGTGACCGACCGGGAAAGCACCTAAGGATAGTTTTAGAGATAGGACCGTAAATCTCTAAGAATAAAACTCATATATATCATATAGTTTTCCTATTTTTCGACTCTTGGTGCCACCGTACGCAGTATCAAAAATGCTCACCGAAAGATGAGCTTTTCTGTTTTCAGTGCCGTTATGCCCGCCCTCCCCCTCTCAAACCCTCCGCAACCCCCGCCGCACCTCTTTATCGGCATACATCAACTGATCCGCCGCTTTAAGCGCGGCCTGCAGCGAAGTCGCAGCGGGATCAACACTCGTAATACCAAAACTCGCACCCGCATAATCAAACCGACAGTCGTCAAACTCGTAGCTACCAATCAGCAGCGGCACCAGCCGTCTGCGCATCGCTGCGGCAGTTTTGGCCATTTCGTCCGGGTTGATCGAAGCGGTCAAGCCGATCACAACGAACTCGTCACCACCCCAGCGCCCAAGTTCATCTGTTGCCCGCAACCCGCCCTGCAAGCGCCGGCTGCCTTCGATCAGGAACTTGTCCCCCACCTCGTGCCCGTAGGTGTCGTTGATCGCCTTGAAGTCGTCGAGGTCGATAAATGCCACCAGCACCCCCTGCCCCGTTCGCTTCGCCAACGCGAAATGCCGATGCAAGGCAGCCAGGATCGCACGCCGGTTCTTCAACCCGGTCAGCGCGTCATAGTTGGCTGCATAGCGTTCTTCCTGGCGGCGCAATAGCATCTGCCCGGCCACACGGCTGGAGAGCAAGATCAAGATCAACCCGAGCACTGCCACAGAGGCTCCGGTCCAGTAGTACTGCTGACGCATCGGCTGCAGGTGATCAAGCTTTGCCAGCGTCAGCAGCTGATATTGCGCGTCGTTCAGGGGCTGGCGATGCACCAGATAAGGGTGCCCGCCAATCAGCCATTGATCGGCCTGGGCCGCGCCTGCCACTGCGCGGATATCCATGGGCTCGCCCGGCTCTTCGTCGCCATCCAGAGGCCTGCGAATATCGGGCGGGAGCAGTGCCGCCACGTTACGCAGCATGAAGGGTTCGCTGGACGCGGTGGTCACGCGCCCCTGACGGTTCACAATCAAGGCAATGTGACGCCCTGTCAGGTAAAGGGCGATGTCCGGGGCATCGAACTTGACCGTGACAGAGCCGAGTGGCTTGCCGTCAGCATCGTCGATGCGGCTGGCTACGAAATAGGAGGGGGTTTTGTTAAGGCGGGCAATGCCGAACATTTCACCACTGCCGGTGCGCAATGCGTCGAGGAGGTAGGCCCTGCCCGTATAGATCTGGCCAACGATGCTGAATGACTCCGCCCAGTTGCTGGCCGTCACCGTATCGTCTGAGAGGTTGTTCATGTAGATACGGGCATAGTGAAGATCACTGGCCAATCTATCCATGAAATCACCCACGCTTCGCACCAACGGGTCACGGGTGAACTTCGAAGCGCGCTCCTCACGTGTGAGTGCCGCGAAACCAGGCGGATCATGGCGATATCGGGCAGCGAGTTGGATCACCTCGCTTTGACGGGCCACCATGTTGGCCACGCTGGCCATCTCGGTGAACAGGCGGTCTACCACACGCCCCGTGATCTGGGCTTCATATTCGGCGCCTGCCGCCAGGTTGTCGAGTTCTTCTTCCGTAAGGCGCTGCGCTACCCACCCGCTCAGGCTTGCCACAAGTGCCAACCAGACGACCACAACGCCTAGCGTCACCCGGCGCACGATGGATGGAATGTCCCTGCGTTGCCGCCGTTGCGACGGATCGTAACTCACGCCGCGCTTGCCGGTTGAATGGTGCACCAGAGCAACTCCTTTTGCGATACAGCAAGGTGCATCATCGACCCTGCGATACCCCGCCAAGGCGAGGCTCGCTAGATTGTAAGACATTCACCTCAGTGGATCGCCAATGGATTGATGGCGGTCAAACGACGGGCTGGGCGAGGGGTTTACGTTCAGAACAGGCAGCCCTGAGGGAGGATGAGCATGGCCAAGAGATTCCCCACAAACCCTCGCCACCCCGAGCGTATCTGCTGGGGTTGCGACCTGTACTGCCCTGCCAAGGCGCTAGCCTGTGGCAATGGCGCAGACCGGACCATGCATCCGGTGGAGCTGTTTGGCGAGGATTGGGATAGCTTCGAGGGCCAGTTGGAGAAGCCGGTTGATCCAGGGCAAGCGGTAGAGCCCAGGTAAGAAAGGGCCGCTTGGCGGCCCAGCGCAGGCCTTGAACCCAGCGCTGGCTCTATGGGACCGGGCTTGCCCGCGAAGCTGGCGATGCGCGTGCAGGCACCGGCTTCGCCGGTGTTCGCGGGTGAA